>JAIYBU010000092.1 GCA_027488335.1 Cytophagaceae bacterium | reverse complement strand
TTAACTGACAACCTGGTACTTGCTCGCCATCTCGCAAAGTAGTGTCAAAAACATAAATTTTATCGCTCATTTCTGATGAGATTTATATTGGTTAAGTAAGAATCCTGTCAATCTGTTTTCACAAAAAAGCCCTTTCTTACGTGGATAAGAAAGGGCTTTCGTATATACAAAATCTCCATTTCTCACACCGACGGGCTGAGTAGCAGGAGAAGTGAAATTGCGATTGACGAATGTTTCAATGGTTTTGTTTTTTTATTGATACAAATTTAGATAAATATTTTTTTTAGACAAAAAAAAACGTTTTTTTTTCAAAAAAAATCAATCTCAGAATATGGCTTTTCCAAGTTTGGTTACTTTGATTTTTGTGGCTAAAAAGTTACTTTCTTGTATTTTATAATACTTTTTTGATTTGTTTTTGAGATTTAACACTAAATAAACTTGATTTAAGACATTGATTATCAATATTTTAGTTGTTTTTTAAAAAAACCTTCATCGTTTCTGTTTCAAATATTCTGTAATTCTCGCTAATAGTTAGTATTTTTGCACAATTCCTAAGCCGAAGAAAAATTTTATTTCACCTATGCAAAGAAAAACCAAAATAGTAGCAACTGTCGGGCCTGCTTCCGAAAGCGAAGAAATGTTATTGGCATTGGCAAAAGCTGGTGTAAATGTTTTCCGTTTGAACTTCTCTCACGGAACGCACGCCGACCACCAAACTCGTATCGACCGTATTCGTAAAATCAATAAAGAACATGGCTTCAAATGTGCCATCTTGCAAGATTTGCAAGGCCCTAAAATCAGAATTGGTCTGATGGAAAGTGGCAACGATGGCGTTGAAATTTTTGCGGGAAATCAACTAAGATTTGCCAGCGACGATATCGTTGGTAATGCCGAAAGAGTAAGTACTCCATACAAAGGAATGTACAACGACGTACAAGTTGGAGAGCGAATCTTGATGGATGATGGAAAGTTAGAAGTAAAAGTTATAGGAAAAGATGGTACTGATGTAATCACAGAAGTGGTTTATGGTGGTCTTTTGAAACAAAAGAAAGGTGTAAACCTTCCGAATACAAATATTTCTCAACCATCAGTAACTGATAAAGACTGGGAAGATTTGAAATTTGGTTTAGCCAATGATGTTGATTGGGTAGCTCTTTCGTTTGTGCGTACGCCTGAAGAAATCCAAGAGATTCAAAAATATATCAAAGAGCAAGGCAAAACAGCCAAAGTAATTGCGAAAGTTGAAAAACCAGAAGCAATTATCAATATGGAAGCAATCGTAAATGCCAGTGATGCAATCATGGTTGCTCGTGGCGATTTGGGTGTTGAACTTCCTTCGGAAGACGTGCCGATGATTCAAAAGCGTTTGGTTGAGATGTCTAACTTAGCTGCAAAGCCAGTTATCGTGGCAACTCAAATGCTTGAAAGTATGATTGATAGCCCACGTCCAACTCGTGCTGAGGTGGGTGACGTTGCCAATGCCGTATTGGATGGAGCTGATGCAGTTATGCTTAGTGCCGAAAGTGCATCGGGTAAATATCCGATTTTGGCAGTTGAAACAATGGTAAACACCATTGTAAAAGTGGAAGAATTAGCTGATGAGAAGAAGCTTTATTTCCGCCATCATACACGTGTAACCGAAGATGATTATCAATCGAAAGAGAAAGAAAACGACAACGTTGTAATGACGGCTTGTCGTTTGGCTCGTGACTTGAAAGTAAAAGCCATTATTGGTATTACAAACTCAGGTTATACGGCTGTTCGTTTATCGCACCACCGCCCGAAAGCAAGTTTGTTTATTTTCACAAACAACGAAAAACTTTCAACACAATTGAGTCTTTATTCAGGCGTGAAAGTTTTTGTGGTAGATACAATGAAAGGTAAAAACGTTGAGCAAGTGGTTGACACTATCAAAGATTTCTTGATTGCAGAAGGTGAATTACAAAAAGGTGATTTGTTTATCAATACCTTGAGTTTGCCATTACAAGATAATAACCGTACGAATACTGTGAAGTTGAGTAAGGTTGAGTAGTCCCCCGCCGACTCATCGGACTGTCCCTAAAGGGGAGCTTCTGATTCTCAGATTTTAATAAAAAAGGCTTTTTCGTTCACGAAAAAGCCTTTTTTGTGTTTTAAAACTCTCCTTTAGGGGCGGGGGGCCTTCTTCAACAACATCAGCGGCATGCCTTGCTTATAAACAGGTTTTTCGTCTTCGTCGTTGATTTGTTTTAATTCAAAAATCGTTATCGAATCGCCTTTTGAGCGGAATCCATACATATCTGATTTGTCTTTTGTACCTAAGAAAATCACATCGCCGTCTTCGTTGACCACACAATCTCCGTTTACACACACGGTATAATTATCGTATTTATCCCAACCTTTGATTGTGCCAAATCTACTAAACTCGCCCGATTTTTGGGTCGAAAGGTGTTCATAAATATTCCATTTTCCTTCAAAAATTGTTTTGTTGACAGCCGAAGGAAAGGCAACTTTGGGCGTAAAGCTCTTATCAATTAAGCTACTATCGGCACGAACAAATCGGAAAACACGATTCAATCTCTTATCAATAAATGACAAAGTTTTGGTGTTTGTCGAATATACAATATCAGTTCGGTTATCTTGGTTGAGTTTCAAACTTAGCGTGTCGCCGTGGCGTTTCATGGGTAAAGTTGCAAACTCGGTTTGGCCATTAAAAACCATGATAGAGTCGCCTTTGGTATGGTCATAAATGAGTTCGGTGGCATAAAAAGTATAATTATCACCCACATTTTTGGGCGAATGCGAGGCTTCGAGAGCTTCCAAATATTCTTGGTTTAACCAATGCCCGTCAATATTTGCAGGGGTTGATGTTTCTTGTTTTGGGGCGTTGCAAGCGTTCAGCAGTACACAAGCGACAAGCGTAGACAAAAGTAGTTTTTTCATTGAAAAAGGATAAGTGTGTTTACAAAGTTAATGATACTGTGCTAATTCTTGAATAAAATTTTGCGACCTTTGTGCCCAATATTGCACTTTATAGAAAATTTTATGCCGATTTTTTCCCAACATTACCAAGAAGAAATAAAGAAAACCTTTTTACTCGCTTTACCGATTGTTATTGCCCAGTTGGGCGTGGTCTTGATGGGGGTTACGGATAATATCATAGTTGGGCGATACATTGGTAAAATTGGACTTGGCTCGTCGGGCATTGCTAATTCTATGTCGTTTTTGATTGCTTCTATTGGTATGGGTGGACTTTCGGTAGTTGCTCCGCTGATTTCTAAGGCAAAAGCCGAGCGTAATGTTCCCGAAATTAATCGACTTTTTAGGGCAGGAATCAAGGTTTCGCTTTGGTTTAGCGTCATATTGGGTCTTGTGGGTTTTGTTTGTGTCTATTATTTCGAGATTTTTCAACAATCGCCCGAAATTAATGCCCAAGCACCTACTTTTATGGCCATTATTATTCTTTCAAATGCCTTTATGTTTGTTTTTGCGGCAGCCAAACAGCTTTCTGATGGACTTTCTCGCACCTATGTGGCCATGATGATAACGGTTTTTGGTTTGATTCTCAATTTGATTTTTAACATTGTTTTGATAAATGGCTATTTAGGTTTCCCGAAAATGGGTTTGATTGGTTCGGCAACATCTACGCTCATCACTCGAATCCTGATGATGTTGGCTCTTTTGGCTTATTTATTCAATACAAAAACCTTTAAAAAATACCTTCACTCAAAATACAAATCGCTACAAACCAACGATTTAGTGTTAATGATTTTTAAAATTGGTGTGCCGAGTGGGCTTCAATTTTTCTTTGAAATCGCAGCTTTTTCATTAGCCGTAATTATGATGGGTTGGCTCGGCGAAAACCAGTTAGCGGCTCACCAAATTGCTATCAATGTGGCATCTACAACCTACATGATGGCATCGGGTTTGGGTATTGCGGGTGGTATCAGAGTAGGCGAGGGGCGAGGCTTAAAAGATGTACGTAAAATCAGATTTTCGGGTAATGTGGCTTTATTTTTGGTCGTTATTTTTATGACTGCCATGATGTTGGCGATTCTACTTTTCAATCGTTTTCTTGTTGAATTGTATATATCTGATAATGAGGTGATTGCAATTGCAATGAGATTAATGATTGTTGCCGCTATTTTTCAATTGTCTGATGGCATTCAAGTGGTTTCGTTGGGTATTTTGCGTGGAATTACTGATATCAATATTCCGACTTGGATTACGATGTTTGCTTACTGGGTTGTTTCGTTGCCTTTGGGGTATGTATTAGCTTTTAATCTCGAAATGAATGCTATCGGTATTTGGTTTGGGTTGTTGGCTGGACTCACGGCGTCGGCCGTTTTACTCACCGTTCGATTCTATTATTTGATTAAGAAAATGAAGCTGGAGTAGTCGAAAACTACTCATTCAATATACATTACGGCTATCATTCAAAATTTACTCGTTATATTAAGATGCTCCGTTCCTACTATAATATTGAGGCCATAGAGGCAGGGCTTGACGAAGCTGGGCGAGGTTGTTTGGCTGGCCCAGTAGTGGCTGCGGCCGTAATTTTGCCTAAAGATTATACACACGAATGGCTGAACGATTCTAAACAACTAAATCATCAACAAAGAGAAAAGCTAAGGATTGAAATTGAACGAGATGCCATTGCCTTTGCAGTTGCCGAGGCATCTAATGAAGAAATTGATAAAATAAATATCTTAAAAGCGAGTTTCTTGGCCATGCACCGAGCGGTTGATGGCCTAAACCTTCGTCCCGAGCATTTATTAATTGATGGAAATCGCTTTACACCTTATCCACTGATTCCGCATACGTGCATCGTAAAAGGCGACGCAAAGTTTTTATCTATTGCTGCCGCTTCAATTTTGGCCAAAACCTATCGTGATGATTTAATGATGCAACTCGCTTCCGAATTTCCGCATTATCGTTGGGAGCAGAATGCGGGTTATCCAACACCATTTCATAAAAAAGCGATAAAAGAGCATGGTTTTACGCCCTTTCATCGCCTTACATTTCGTAGTGAAATTAAACCTAAAACTTCAAGTTTTTCAAGTAAATAGCATCGCTTTTCATACTTTCGATTGGCCCAACAGGATACTGCTCTTGTTCAACCAAGAAATACTTGATTCCGCTATCTTTTGCTGCACGAAGCAAGCCCTTATAATCAATAATTCCTTTTTCGAGGTCGGTTTGCTGCGGTTTTGGGTCTTTGGTGGCCAATTGCTTGATATGGCAGAGTTCATAGCGATTACCATATTGCTTCAAATGCTCGATACTGTTTTCGCCAGCCGCTTCGCTCCAACACATATCCAATTCAAAACATACAATGGAAGGGTCGGTGTTTTCGAGCAAAATTCGTTGTCCTTTAATACCATTGGCATTTTGGAACGAATAGGCATGATTATGATACCCATAACGGAGGCCGTATTTCTTACAAATTTCGCCATTTTTTGTAAATGCTTCAGCTTTTTGTTTCCAAGCATCTGCCGATGGCTGCATGCCGATAGCTGGGCAAATCACGTATTTCAAACCGCCTTCGGCACATTTGGCAATCATTTCTTCGTTGGTATCAGGCAAACCTAAGTGCGTACTTACCATTTTTACACCCATATCACCCAAATAGGCTTTTGCATCTTTGGGAGCCATTCCCCAGAAAGGGTCTTTCGAGTAGCTTTCAAAATAGTTATAACCCATATCAGCTAATTGTTTCATGTAGTTTTTAGGGTCTTTCGGAAGTACATCTCGGATACTGTAAAGCTGGCAACCAAATTGTTTTAGTGTACCTTTTGCTTCTAAATCATTGGTTATAAATGCCAAAGCCGCTAATGAAGCTGACTGCTGCAAGAATTTTCTGCGATTGATAATCATTGTAGTAAATTGAAGGTTGAATAAAAAGAGAAGCAATTTAGTAGAAATCTGAGAAATAATCTTGGCTTTAAGAAATAAAAATAGCAGCCTATTTCTAAGCTGCTATCGTTATTGTATCAGTTTGATATATTAACCTTCAAACAAACTACCTAAACCACCCAAAACTGAGCCACTTTCTTTGGTAGCATTTCCACCATACGGAGAAAGGCGTTGGATAAGTTTAGAAATTGGTAAAGACTGAATCCAAACTTTTCCTGTGCCACGGAGTGTCGCCAAGAAGATACCTTCACCACCAAAAACCATTGATTTCAAACTTCCCGAACGCTCAATATCGAATTGAAGTTGCGGCTCAAAACCAACGACGCAACCCGTATCAATTCTGAGTGTTTCATTATTAAGTTGACGCTCAATAACAACTCCGCCCGAGTGAATAAATGCCATACCATCGCCTTGTATTTTTTCGAGAATGAATCCTTCCCCACCGAAGAAACCAGCACCGAGGCGTTGGTTGAAGTGAATTGAAATGCTCGTACCCATTGCCGCACATAAAAACGCATCTTTTTGCACAATGAGCGTATTGCCCATGATTTTGGCTAAATCCACCGCTTTAATTGTGCCAGGGTACGGTGCGGCAAATGCCACTTTACGTTTCATAGGTGAGCGGTTGGTAAAGTGAGTCATAAAAATCGACTCGCCCATCAATACTCTACTACCCGCCTGCATCAATTTACCAAAAAGGCTTTGTTGTGGTTGCGAGCCATCGCCCATTTTAGTTTCAAAAATGATTCCGTCTTCCATGAAGAGCATCGAGCCAGCTTCTGCAATAACGGTTTCGTTTGGGTCAAGTTCTATTTCGACGATTTGAATGTCTTCGCCAAATATTTTGTAGTCAATTTCGTGAGAACGCATGGAATTAATTGAGTTTTAGATTTGATGAAACGAAGATAGAAGTTCTGCTGAAATCTATCAAAAAATTCTACACAAATGAAGCCCAGCCAATGAAGAATGGTTATTTTTGAAAAAAATGATTTTTGTTCCAACCTTTTGGTATTGAAATGTATCTAAGTTTAAAAATCAAAAACAGATGAAGAATATCATAGCTGCTTTACTTTTAGTTTTTTCGGCTTGCACCAAAGAAGAAGTTGAGGCTGCACAAACGCCACTGGCGTCAAAAGTTGAGCTTAGCTTCGATACCGAACTGGTCTATCAAGAAGGAGTAAAAATCAAAGTTACGAAGGTAGAAGATAGCCGTTGTCCGCAAGGCACCACTTGTATTTGGGCAGGCATGGCAAAGGTTTTCTTTACGATTACCGATAAGGGCGTATCGAAAGACTCTTCGGTTGATTTTGAATCAAAACCTATCAAAACAACGGTTGAGTTGGGCGGAGCAAAATACGAAGTAGAAGTTTCGGACGTATTGCCTTATCCTAAAAATGCTACTGAAATCAATCAAAAAGATTATAAGGTAAGTGTAACCGTAAAAAAATTGTAAGACAGATTTGTAATCTGTCATTGTTTGAGTAGAATGCGTATAAAATAGAAAAGGGCGAAGTCAAAACTTCGCCCCACAAATTTATGCTTTTGGTTCTTCGGCTGCTGGTGTTTCGGTTGCCGCTTTTGCTTTCCCGAATAGTTCCTGCAAAAAAGCTTCTACTTCAGGAAAACTATCTTTCAAGGCTGCACTTGCTTCGGTTTTTAGTTTCTCAAAATATTCAGGAGCTTTATCAATGGCTTGTTCGGCTTCCTCTTTAAACTGCCCAGCTTTAATTTTCAAATCTGCTAAAGCTTTTTCTCCTTCTTCGGTTTGTAAATATTTATTAAGTGCTACACCCGCTGCTGCTCCGAGTACGAATGTTGCTAAATGTTTTGCGTTGACCATTTTCGTAAATGTCGTTTTATGTGTTTAATGCTGAATATCTGACGAAATTCATGTATGAAAGTATCAAACTTTATTGACTAATAATTGATAATTTTGCCGATTGGTAAATTTTATACGCAAATGGACGAAAACCTTGTTGACTATTACGCAGAGCTTCTCTACGATTATCATTTCTTGAAACAACCCTTACAAAAAGCCGATGCTATTTTTGTTTTGGGCAGCCACGACCCCAGCGTAGCTGACTATGCCGTAGAACTTTACAAAGAAGGATGGGCAAATTACATTATCTTTTCGGGTGGAGTGGTGCGTCCCGTTGGCGAACTCCGAAACCTAACGCCAAAATCAGAAGCCGGTGCTTTTTTTGATATTGCTATAAAAGCTGGTGTATCAGCCGAAGCAATTATACTTGATAACGAAGCCACAAATACAGGCGAGAACTTCTCGTGTACGAGAAAGATTTTAAAAGAAAAAGGCTTTGACTTTCAGCATTTTATTTTGGTACAGAAACCCTACATGGTGCGTCGAACCTACGCTACGGCATTGGTGCAGTTTGCTGAGTTTAACTTCGTTTCAACCGCTAAGCCCGATTCTTATGCCCAGTACATTGCTCGATGTGCCGAAAATAATATCAGTAAAGAACGAGTAATCAGCAACATGACAGGCGATTTACAACGCCTAAAAATTTACCCAGAAAAAGGATTTTTGGTAGCTATGGAAATTCCAGAAAATGTATGGGATGCTTACGAAAAACTCATTGCAATGGGCTTTGAGGGAAGAATGGCCAACTAAGGTCTGCACGGAACGTCTGACCTTAGTCAGTTTTTTTAATATTGTCCCGTAGATAGCATCACGAGCGTGCATGCTTCAATTGGTTCGATACCTTTTTCGGTCAGAAAATTCTCAAATGCAGGATTTTCTGTACCAGGATTGAAAATTACTCTTCGGGGCTTTAGGTCAGCCACGTAATCATAATATTCACTTTGCCTTTGTGGATTCACGTAGAGCGTAATGGTGTCTATATCTTCAAATTGCTCTTTTTCAGTACTTATTTCTTTGCCAGCGACAACCCCTTCTTTTACACCCAAAAGTTCGATTTCGTGTTTGTGGCTCACCAATTGGTTAGCTGCTAAATACGCATATCTACTTGGGTCGGTTGATGCACCAATAACCAATGTTTTCTTTGCCATTTTTTTTAAATGTTTTGCTTTAAAAATCTTATTTTCTAAAAATTAGTTCAACCCAGCAGCGAATGCCAAAAATAGAAAGTAGCATAGCCTCGCCAACCTTTCCAATTTTCAGCCATCTGGTTGAGCTCTTGAATAGTCGGCTTTGCTGCTAACCCATATTGCGTTTTCACGGCATTGTGTAATCCCACATCTTCGACAGGAAAAGCATCATAATTTTTTAGGCTTTTCATCATCGAATAATTGGCTGTCCAGTTGCCAATGCCTTTTATTTTGACCAATTTTTCTTTCACTTCTTCAAAAGGCAACTTTTTTAAAGTTTCTTGTGATAAATTCCCTTCGGCAAATTCTCTGGATACATTTAATATATACTGTGCTTTACTTCGACTAAATTGAAGTGGTTGAAAATCTTCAAGATTCAAATTTGCCAATTTTTCAGGTGTAGGTAAGGCATAAAAACTCTCGTCAGCGTAAACAATTTTTTGACCAAAATTATGCACCAGACGTTCTTTCAAGGCATAGGCAAAGTTGAGGTTAATTTGTTGCCCAATGATAGACCAAATCAATGATTCAAATAAGTCGGGCATACCAATCATTCTTAGCCCATAAAATCTTTGGCAAAGCGAAGCTAAAACTTCATCCGTTTTAGCAGTTTCATAAAAAAGGTGCAGATTTGCCTCTAAATCAAACCAATCACAGACATAATTCTTTACAAAATCAATAATTTTTTGATTCTGATGTTCAGAGCGGATTACTATTTGCAAGCAAGAATCAAATGAAATAGAGAATAAAATGAGTGAATTTTCAAAGGAAATAACTTTAAAAACCTCTTGATTTCTGATAATATGCAAAGATTCTTTTTCATTGCGAGAAAGAAATCGAAGTATTTCTTCAAAATTAAACGCTGTTGGGGTAGATAGCTTTATCATTAGAAGTAGAAATTAAATCGGTGGGCAATCTAAGCGAAATAATCTCTAAAAAGAAGCTGTATCTTGCTTATATATACAAATCGGATTTTTTACCTCAAAAACTGAAGTTTATACCTTTATATTTGCAACAAAAGCGGTTATACTTTACCTTTGCATCGTATGTAGGTGATAGATTTTTTTCAACACTGGAGAAACTACATACGTTCCACATAATTATAATTCTTGCTATAATACCATTCCATAGTCATCTATATACGTTGATTGTGGAATGGTTTTTTATTGCAACTAATTGATTATAAGCTGTTTATGGTTCTATTTAAAATGATTCTAAATTACTGTAAGCTATAAAAAAAATAACAAAACCTATTTGATAGAAAACAATAGTAGCGTAGTTTTGCAGTCTGAAAAAGTAGGGATACTACATTATATATAAATATGATTCGTAAATTTTATAAGTCAATTTTAGCTCTTGCTGTTGCTGTAAGCATTTCCGTTGGGTATGTAGCAGCACAAGACAGTACTTCTACTGCATCCGCAGCACCTGCTGGTGGCGGCGATGTAGCAAAAGGAGAAGGGTTATTCAAAAATAACTGTGCACAATGTCATGCCGTTACGGCAGAGGTTGTTGTTGGGCCTGGTTTAGCCGGAATCGAAGAGCGTAGAGATTACGCTTGGTTGAAAAAGTGGATTAATAATCCAATGGGTGTAATCGGAAGTGGCGATAAATATGCCAACGAACTTTATGCCAAATACAACAAAACTCAAATGACTGCTTTCGGTGCATTTGGAGATGATGAAATAAAGTCTATCTTAGCTTATGTTAAAAGTGCAGGTACTCCTGCTCCAGCAAAAGTTGATGGCCCAACTGGAACAACAGCTCCAGCAGCATCTGAAACGGGTGGCGGTAAATTTATCAATGTTATCTTGGTAGCATTGTTAGTTATCATGGGTCTTGTTTTGGTAGCATTACTTGGTATCTTACAATTATTAAATAAATTGTCAGGTGTTGAAGCTGGTTCAGCCGAAGCTTCTCTTTCATTTGGTGAAAAACTTCAAGCAGGATTCAAAAATATTGCAGCTAATAAAACCGTTCGTTCGGCAATTGTTTGGGCATTTATCTTGCTTGCAACAAAAGCTACGTTCGATGGTATGTACGGAATCGGTGTTCACCAAGGATACGCTCCAAAACAACCAATTGCTTTCTCTCATAAATTGCATGCAGGAGAGATGAAAATCAATTGTGCGTACTGTCACACAGGTGTATATAAAGGAAAACAATCTGGTATTCCTTCGGCGAATATCTGTATGAACTGCCACAATGCTATTAAGCGTGAATCACCAGAAATCCAAAAGATTTACACAGCAATTGAAACGAATAAGCCAATTGAGTGGGTACGTGTACACAACTTGCCAGACTTAGCTTATTTCAACCATGCACAACATACAAATGTTGGTGGTTTAGAGTGTAAAAACTGTCACGGAGAAATTGAGAAGATGGAAGTTGTTCAACAACGCTCTACGCTTACAATGGGATGGTGTATCGACTGTCACCGCAAGACAGAAGTGAATGGCAAAGACAATGGCTACTATACTAAGTTAATGGAAGCTCACAAAGCAGTTAGCAAAGGAGCCATGAAAGTTCAAGATAATGGAGGTTTAGAGTGTGCGAAATGTCACTATTAATACCATTCACTATCAATTATATTTTTATTCTGAAGAAAGTTCATAACATTAAATAAAAGTTCCTATCAGGAATTAGGATACTATGGAGAATACTAATAAAAAGTATTGGAAAGGGGTTGAGGAGTTGAAAAACGACATTGGGTTTGTAAAAAATGCCAATCGTGAATTTAATTTGGATGACATCGAAACTGTCGAGCCTACTCATCGCCGTGATTTCTTGAAAGTGTTAGGCTTTAGTGTAGCGGCAGTATCATTAGCTGCTTGCGACGCTCCTGTTCGTAAAGCTATTCCTTATTTGAATAAGCCAGAAAGCGTTGAACCAGGTATTCCAAACTGGTACGCATCTACTTACTCAGAAGGTGGCGATTATTGCAGTATCTTAGTAAAAACACGTGAAGGTCGTCCGATTAAAATAGAAGGTAACAAGCTTTCATCTATTACAAAAGGTGCAGTAAATGCAAGAGTACATGCTTCTGTATTGAGCTTGTATGATAATGAAAAATTGAAAGGACCGAAAAAAGGTTCTTCTGATATAAAATGGAAAGAATTAGATAAAGAAATCGTTGCTGCTTTAGCAAAAGGTGGAAATATCCGTATCGTATCGAATACCATTCTTTCTCCAACAACCAAGAAAGTAATCGCAGACTTCGCTGCGAAATACCCAACGGCTAAACACATTACGTATGATGCGAACTCATCTTACGCAATTGTTCAAGCAAACGCCGAGTCTTTCGGTCAAGCGGTTATCCCTTCTTATGATTTCAGCAAAGCGAATGTAATCGTTGGTATTAACGCCGATTTTTTAGGAACTTGGATTGCTCCGAACACATTTGCTGGTCAATGGGCTGCCACTCGTAAATTGAGTAGTGGCAAAAACGGCAAACGCACAATGTCACGTCATTACCAATTCGAAACTGGTTTGACAATTACCGGTGCATCTGCTGATTACAGAGGAATGATTAAACCTTCACAAGAAGGTGCAGTTGCTTTAGCATTATACAATAAAGTTGCAGCAGCTTTAGGTGGTAAAACTACTACTGGCGGAGCAGTTGAAACGCAAAACTTAGATAAGTGTGCAAAAGACCTTATCGCTGCCAAAGGTGCTGCTTTAGTTGTTTCGGGTTCAAACGACCCAGCTGTGCAAACTATCGTGAATGCGTTAAACAGTTTATTGGGTAGCTACGGTACAACTATCGACTTAGGTACACCAGTAAATTACCGCCAAGGTAATGATGCTGAAATGGCAGCATTCATCAATGAAGTGAAAGGTGGACAAGTTAGCACAGTAATCTTCTTATCTAACCCAGTATATGACCACCCAAGAGGTGCAGAGTTAGGTGAAGCATTATCAAAAGTAGCAACTTCGATTTCATTCGCTGACCGTGCTGATGAAACAGCTTCAAAATGTAAATATATCGCTCCAGCTCCTCATTATTTAGAGTCTTGGAATGATGCAGAACCTAAAAAAGGTTTCTACTCACTTACACAGCCAACAATCTCTTT
The DNA here is from genome assembly GCA_027488335.1 of Cytophagaceae bacterium. Classification (GTDB taxonomy): domain Bacteria; phylum Bacteroidota; class Bacteroidia; order Cytophagales; family Spirosomataceae; genus Emticicia. The sequence goes on along the minus strand of JAIYBU010000092.1, from coordinate 2,337 downwards.
GATTTTTGATACTCGTCAACCACAATCAAGTTTATTGACTTGGGCAGGTTTGAACGCTGATTATCAAGCATATTTAAAATCAAACTGGAGTAAAAATATCCTTAGCGGAAAATCTTGGGTACAAGCCTTGCACGATGGTGTATATGAGCCAGCTGCAGGTGCTACTGCTTCAGGAGCAAGTTTCGCAGGGAATGTTGATGCAGCAGCTGCTTCAATTGCTAAAGTAAAAGGTGCAGGTATCGAGGTTTCTATCTACGAATCAGTAGCAATTGGTACAGGTTTGCAAGCAAATAACCCTTGGTTGCAAGAAATGCCAGACCCAATTTCAAAAGTTACTTGGGAGAATACGATTGCCGTTTCACAAAAGACCGCTACAGAATTAGGCATCGCTCAAGGTGATTGGGCAAAAGTTACTGTTAGCGGAAAATCAATCGAGCTTCCAGTATTGATTCAGCCAGGTCAAGCAAACGGAACAATATCAGTTGCTTTAGGTTATGGTCGTACAGCTGCTGGTAAAGCAGGAAATACTGGTGCAAATGTATTCCCTTGGATTACTAACGGTCAGTATTGTGCAAACGATGCTAAAATCGAAAAAACAAAAGACGGATATACACTCGCTCAAACACAAACTCAAAATACAATCATGGGTCGTACGGCGGTTGTACAAGAGTCAGTTTTGGGTGAATACGTTAAAGATGTGAAAGCTGGACGTTTCGAGCCAAAAATTGGAACGTCAGAAGGTGAAAAAGCACCATACCAAATCACTCTTTGGAACGGTCATGAAAAGAAAAACCATAGCTGGGGAATGGTTATCGACTTAAATAGCTGTACAGGTTGTGGTTCATGTTTGGTAAGTTGCCAAGCAGAAAACAACGTGGCAGTAGTTGGTAAGGCTGAGGTTGCACGTGCAAGAGAGATGCACTGGATTCGTATCGACCGCTACTATAGCTCAGAAATGGGTCATGATGAAGCTCTCGCAGAAAAAGGTCCTATCAGTGGTTATAGAGAGTTAGAAATTGCTGCTGAAAACCCAGAGGTTGTATTCCAACCAATGATGTGCCAACACTGTTCTAATGCTCCTTGTGAGACTGTTTGTCCTGTTTTAGCAACTACTCACAGTTCAGAAGGTCTAAACCAAATGACTTATAACCGTTGTATCGGTACTCGTTATTGTGCCAACAACTGTCCATATAAAGTACGTCGTTTCAACTGGTTCAAATACTTCGAAAACGATAATTTTGATTATCACATGAATAGCGACTTAGGTCGTATGGTATTGAACCCAGACGTAACCGTTCGTTCTCGTGGTGTAATTGAAAAATGTTCAATGTGCGTTCAACGTATCCAAGCTGGTAAGTTAACAGCGAAAAAAGAGCGTCGTCGCCCAGTAGATGGAGAAATTCAAACAGCTTGTTCGCAATCATGTCCAACAAATGCAATCACATTTGGCGATATGCTTGATTCAGAATCAGAAGTATCGAAAATCTTAGCTGTTGAGAAAGAAGGCCGTGCTTTCCACGTATTGGAAGAAATCAACGTTCAACCACAAATGAACTACTTGACGAAAATCCGTAACAAAGATGGCGTTGCAAAGGCAGCTCACGCTGAAAAGAAAGAAGCACATCATTCATAATTTGAAGGTTTGCTTTGCAGTTTAAATAGAAAATTAAAAATAAATATCTCAAAAGAATAAAACTATGCACGTAGTTTCACCAATAAGAGAAACTTTAGTACTTAATGGTAAGTCTTACCACGACGTGACTGAAGATATTTGTAAGCAGGTTGAGGGAAAACCAACCAAAGAATGGAAAATTGTTTTCGGAATTTCAGTATTAGTACTCCTTTACGGTGCTGCTTGGGTATTCTGGACATGGTGGGAAGGTCTTGGAGTTTGGGGTCTTAACAAAACAGTAGGTTGGGCGTGGGACATCACCAACTTCGTATGGTGGGTAGGTATTGGTCACGCTGGTACACTTATCTCTGCGGTATTATTATTATTCCGTCAAAAATGGAGAACATCAATTAACCGTGCTGCTGAAGCAATGACAATCTTTGCCGTTATTTGTGCGGCGTCATTTATTGTAATGCACATGGGTCGCCCTTGGTTGGCATATTTTGCTCTTCCATTGCCAAATACTTTTGGTTCTTTGTGGGTAAACTTTAACTCTCCATTGGTTTGGGACGTTTTTGCAATCTCGACATATTTCTCAGTATCATGTTTATTCTGGTACATTGGTTTAATTCCTGATTTAGCAACAATTCGTGACCGTGCAACTGGAACTCGTAAGAAAGTTTACGGTGCATTAGCCATCGGTTGGACTGGTGGAGCGAGAGCTT
>JAIYBU010000086.1 GCA_027488335.1 Cytophagaceae bacterium | reverse complement strand
TTAAACCAAAAACCATTATGATTTCTGTTGGAGTTTTGGTTGTACTTTTAAATATTTGGAATTTAGCGAAAGCTTGGTTTTAAGTAGTATCAATTATGATAGATATTTTAGAAAAATATTCACTCGCAGAAAGCCTCAGCTTTTTAGCCGAAAAATACCCTTTAAAAGTAGTTTTTTCTACCTCGCTTGGCCAAGAAGACCAAGTAATTACGGATGCTATTTTCAAAAATAACCTCGATATAAAAGTTTTCTCGTTGGATACAGGTCGGTTATTTCAAGAAACGTATGAGTTGATTGACCGCACACGCTCTCGGTACAAAAAAAATATCGAAGTATATTATCCAAATACCGAGAAGGTTCAACAGCTCGTTACACAAAAAGGAGCAAATAGTTTTTATGAATCCGTTGAAAATCGGAAGGAATGTTGTTTTATTCGTAAAATTGAGCCATTGAAAAGAGCATTATCAGGTGCTGAAGTTTGGATTACAGGTTTACGTGCTGAACAATCTGAAAACCGCAATGACATGAAGATTTGGGAATGGGATGAAGGAAATAAAGTTTGGAAGTTCAACCCATTGATTCATTGGACTTACGAAGATGTACTGAAATACATTGCAGAAAATAAAGTACCAGATAATCCGCTACACCGAAAAGGTTTTATCAGCATTGGTTGTCAGCCTTGTACTCGTGCCATTGGCCCCGACGAACACCCAAGAGCTGGCCGCTGGTGGTGGGAAGAGTCTAAAAAAGAGTGTGGGCTGCACGCTTAATTATAGGAAGTACGATATACGAATGATAAACTGTATATTTGTACTTTAATTATGTCTCCAGAAGAGATACAACTTAAAGCGTAAAAAAGAAAAAAGAAATTTTAAGAATTTAGAAACGAATTAATTAATTGCTGTACATTGGTACAAAATTCGTAGTTCGTAATCGCACGGGCGACCCCGTCGTAATTCCCTTTATGAGTACAATTTCAGAAAAAACAACGGTTTATCAAGCAAATGATAGTTCATTTCCAAGAGAATTGGAAGATGAAGCTATCTATATTTTGCGTGAAGTAGCCTCTCAATTTGAGAAACCAGCTATTTTATTTTCAGGTGGAAAAGATTCGATTACGGTCGTAAGACTTGCCCAAAAAGCTTTTTACCCAGGAAAAATCCCTTTTGCATTACTGCACGTTGATACAGGACATAATTTCCCAGAAACGATTGAATACCGTGACTGGTTAGTAAATAAACTTGGTTTAGAACTTCACGTTCGCTACGTGGCCGACTCTATAAAACAAGGTAAAGTAAAAGAAGAAACGGGTAAATATGCCAGCCGAAATGCTTTGCAAACCGTAACTCTTTTAGATGCCATCGAAGAATTTAAGTTCGATGCCTGTATTGGTGGAGCAAGACGTGACGAAGAAAAAGCTCGTGCAAAAGAACGTATTTTCTCTGTTCGTGACGATTTCGGACAATGGAATGCTAAAAAACAACGTCCAGAACTGTTCGATATGCTCAACGGCAAAATCGAATTGGGCGAAAACGTAAGAGTTTTTCCCATTTCAAACTGGACAGAATTGGACGTTTGGAATTATATAAAAGAGGAAGAACTTAGAATTCCATCTATCTATTTTACACACGAGCGTAATGTATTTGAGCGTGATGGCATGATTTGGGCAGATTCTGAATTTATCAATAAATCGGAAGATGAAGTTCCTTATAAAGCACACGTACGTTTCAGAACAGTCGGAGACATGACTTGCACGGCTGCCGTTGCCTCTACTGCCGATAATTTAGATGATGTAATCGGAGAAATTCTTTCGGCACAAATCTCGGAGCGTGGAGCAAGAATTGACGACAAACGCTCAGAAGCAGCCATGGAAAAGCGTAAACAAGCGGGATACTTTTAATTTTGAATGAGTGAATGATAGAATGAGTGAATATTTTCTTTCATTCTATCATTCACTCATTCTATCATTCAAAATTGGATAATGGATATATTAAGAATTGCAACAGCAGGCTCAGTAGATGATGGTAAAAGTACACTTATCGGTCGCTTGCTTTATGAAACAAACTCAATTACACAAGATAAAATCGAAGCTCTTGAGTCAGCTTCTAAGCGTAAAGGCCTTGATTTTCTTGATTTATCACTCTTAACAGATGGGTTGATTGCTGAACGTGAACAAGGAATTACGATTGATGTAGCTCATATTTATTTTAGCACGCCTCACCGCAAATATATCATTGCCGATACTCCTGGTCATTTTGAATATACACGTAACATGGTCACGGGTGCATCAAATACTTCGGTTTCAATTATCTTGATTGATGCTCGTAATGGTGTTATTGAGCAAACTAAGCGTCACTTTTATATTTCGTCGATGCTTCGCATCAAAAATATCATTGTGGCTGTCAATAAAATGGACTTGGTTGCCTATAATCAAGAAAAGTTTGAAGCTATCAAAGCCGAACTTTTGGGCATTGCCGAACAGGTAAGTTTTAAAGGACAAACACTCCAATTTATTCCAATTTCTTCGCTTTACGGAGAAAATTTAGTGCGTAAATCAGCCGAGACACCTTGGTATGAGGGTGCAACTTTACTTGAAACCTTAGAGAAATTCAGTACTCAAAATTCAGAACTAAGCACAATTCAAGCACGTTTCCCTGTTCAGCACGTTGTTAGACCAAAAACCGAAGAATATCATGATTATAGAGGTTATGCAGGAAAAATTGCCAGTGGAACATTCTTAGTGGGTGATTTAGTAGAAGCTCTTCCAAGTGGACAAATTAGCAAAATCAAAACGATTGAAAAATTTGGCACACAATTAGAAGCTGGAAATGCCAAGGAATCAGTGGTAATTACGCTCGAAGATAACATTGACGTAAGTCGTGGAAATATGCTCGTGAAAGTGGGCGAACAGCCAGAATCACGCAAAGAACTCAAGGCCAAGATTTGCTGGCTCGATAGCCAAATGCTTACGGTGGGTAAAACTTATTTGCTTCAACACGGTATTAATCGAGTAAAAGCTAAGATTACTAATATAAGTTCGGTTATCGACATCAAAAATATGTCGTTAAGCAATGAAGCCCCTGCCGATGGTGGTTTAAAATTGAACGAAATCGGTTGGATTTCTGTAAAAACAGCCAGTCCTGTTTTTGCTGATAAGTATGAAGATAACCCAGCCAATGGTTCGTTTATTTTGATAGATGAAAACAGCAATAGCACCGTAGGTGTTGGATTTGTAGAATAAAAATTTTACTTTTAAAAAAAATTCATCAACCAAACTATCAGTTCTATTAGTTTAGGTTAGAGAAAAAATAGGCGGCTTCTTGGCTGTCTTTTTTTTTGCCCAAAAAGTTATTTTTTCAGCCACTACCCTATTTAGCTAATCTTATTTTACAATAAATATTAGGAAACGACGCAATAAATACCTTAAATTAGTCCATCTTTATAGATTAACCGAATGGACTTACAACAAAAAAACTACATTGGATATTTCTTCAATAATAAATCTGAGCTTTGGAATGAAGTAAAAAATACACTTAAAAAATCACAAAACTCCATCTATATTGTTGATGAACATAGCGTTTCGGAAGCAAAATCGAAGTTAAATCTTGAAGAAAACCCAAACAATTTACTCGAAATACTTAGTACGCAAGATTTTTTTCTCCGAGAGCAAGTGGTGCGAGCTAAACCTGTCATTGAAGCGTTGGCACATAAAATCAAACTGTTTTCAAATGACAATTTAGTGATTTTTCTCGAAATGACTTGGGCCGTTCGGACACCTTCGGGGGATATTTATTTACGAGAATTACACGAAGCATTTCAGCTTTTTCTGGAAACAACGCCTATAACTATTATTTGTTTATATAATGAATCAATTTTGCTCGATGAGCAGTTAATGCTTTCGTTAAATTCCCATCCGTTTATTTATACGCCCGAGGGAAACGTAGAAAACCCCTACTATTTACCACCTTCGATTAATCGTAAAAATCAAGTAAAACTAAGATTCAATCATTGGCTTGGCAATATTTACCCCGCCTGGCACGAACAACTTAATACAAATAAAGAAGAAAGCCAGGACGAAAAAAATCAATATCCACTCGAAAAAACGATTCAAACACAAGTCGCACAAACCACCGAAGGCCGTTGGAAAATACGCTTTTTGGGAGAATTACGCATTCATCGTGAAAACGGCGAACTTATCGACTGGAACACAAAAGCTGGCTCTACTCGAAAACTTAAAACAATCTTTGCATTTTTACTAATTAGGGGGGAAAAAGGGGCAAGTGGCGAAGAATTGGCAGATTTACTTTGGCCAGACTCTGACAGTACCGAGCAAGGACTCAACCGACTTTATCACGCTATTCGTTACCTGAGAATTGTTTTGGAAGGTCCGCAAAAGCAAAAATCTTCGTTCATTGTGCATCAAGGTTCAAATTATTTCTTGCGATTGCCTTATGATAGTTGGGTCGATTTACCAATGTTTCAAGAGCTTTGTGCCAAAGGAAATGAACACCTCAAAGAAAATAATTTGGAACAAGTCAAAATTTGTTACGAGTCAGCTGAAAGACTTTATAGTGGCGATTTATTTAGTGATATTCCACAAAAATATATTGATAATAACGAAAATGATTGGCTTTGGAGCAAGCGTTATTGGTACAAAGAAATGTATCATAAATTACTCTATAGCCTTGCTAATATCAATCGACAACTCGGAAATGTATCTTTAGCCATTAAGTACTGCGACAAAGTTTTAGCCGAAGACCCAAGTCTCGAACCTGCTCATCGAGAAAAACTCATCGCATTGGCCGAATCTCAAAGATTCGATGCCCTCCACCGCCAATACCGCATTTACTGCGAATCGCTCAAGAAATTTAACTTAGGACAGCCTTCTGAAGATATGAGAAAATTGTATTTGAATCTTTCAAGAAAAAATTAAAATACTCCTAAAAAAACCAAAGAAAAACCAAAGATTTGTTTTTTAGATTTGCTTAACAATCAAATTAAACCAAAAATCTACGAAGATGAATACTGCGGTTGGATGCCCATTTCATAAAGCCAGTGAAGCCTATAAGCCTTTTGACCTCACTAATCCTTTTCCAGTTTACAAACAAGCTCGTGAAGAAGAACCGATTTTCTTTAATGAAGAATTGGGTTATTACGTCGTCACTCGCTTTCAAGACATTAAAGATATTTTTGGCAATTGGAAAGTATTTACTTCCGAAAATGCCCAATCTCCATTTAAAACAATTGCTCCAAAAGCAAAAGCCTTGATGGATGAGGGCGGTTTGGTTGGCCTTTCGGGGCTATCTGGCAGAATCCCGCCTGACCATACTCGCATTCGTCGCATCGTGAGCATGGCATTTAACATGAGTCGCTTCAAAAAATTGGAGCCTCGTATCAGAGATTTGGCGGTGTCAATGATTGAAGACTTTTCGCACAAAGGCAAAACCAATATCATCAAAGACTTGGCCTATGATTTACCCGCCCACGTAATTTTTATGCTTTTGGGAGTTCCGAACGAAGATGTGCAACAAGTAAAAAGTTGGGCTGAAAGTCGCCTTTTACTCACTTGGGGAGATTTATCGGAAGACGAACAATTGACTCACGCTCAAAATTTAGTAAAATACTGGAATTATTGCCAAGCGTTGGTGGCTCAAAGAAAAGAAAACCCAACCGACGACCTACCTGGCGATTTGGTTCGTTATCAAGCTGAAGGTTACGAAATTACAGACCGTGAAATTGCTGCAATGTGTTATAGTGCCTTATTTGCAGGCCATGAAACTACTACTTCATTGATTGGAAATGGTATCAGAGAATTACTTATTCACCGCAAAAGTTGGGAAGCTTTGTGCCAAAATCCAGAAATGATTCCGAACGCCGTAGAAGAAATTTTACGATACAGCCCCTCAATCGTTTCGTGGCGAAGACGCTCAACCGAAGAGGCAATAATCGGTGGCGTAAGCATTCCCGCAGGTTCAAACATTTTATTATTAATGGGTTCAGGAAATAGAGATGAGACCCAATTTGAAAACGGAGAAATTTTTGATATTGAACGCAAAAATGCCAATCAGCACCTTTCGATGGGCAGTGGAATTCATTTTTGTTTAGGAGCCCCACTGGCAAAACTCGAATCGAAAGTTGTATTGGAAGAACTCACAAAACGATTACCAAACCTAAAACTTACACCCGACCAAACCTTTGAATTTGCCCATAATACTTCATTCAGAGCTCCAGTAGCATTAGAAGTTGAATGGTAAATAGATATAATCTACACAAAAAAAACACCATCGTTCAAACTTTTTATAACGTACTTCAAAATGAAATATACCCTGTTTTTTAATAAATCCGAGCCATCCGATTATCAGTTTTTAGGTGGTAAAGGAGCGAGTTTAGCAAGTATGAGTGTAGCAAATATGCCAGTTCCTGTGGGTTTTTGCATAACTACGCACGCTTACGAGCATTTTCTAACAAAATCTGGTCTAAAAAAAGAAATTTTAGAATTAGTTAGCTCTATTGATTTTAGTCAAGTGGATGATTTAGATAAAACCTCTGCCAAAATAAGAGAAATGTTTATGAAAATGGACATTCCAGCAGAAGTACAAAACCAAATAAAGCAATCATATGAAGAGCTTTGTTTGCTGTGCAATCATCAAAATAATCTGCCAGTTGCGGTGCGTTCGAGTGCAACCGCAGAAGACCTTCCCGATGCAAGTTTTGCAGGTCAACAAGATACTTACCTTTGGATTGTTGGTGAAAACGAGGTTTTAGAACACGTACGCAAATGTTGGGCAAGTTTGTTTACTGCCAGAGCCATCAACTACCGCAAAGACCAAAATATTGCCGAAGATGAACTTTCGATGTGCGTAGTTATTCAAAAGATGGTCAATGCACGCACCGCAGGCGTTGCCATGACGCTCAATCCAACGAATGGCGACCGCTCAAAAATCGTAATTGATTCCTCTTGGGGACTTGGCGAAGCAGTAGTTTCGGGCGAAGTAACCCCCGATAATTTTATGGTGGACAAAATTATGCTCGAAGTGATAAAATCAAACATTCAAAATAAGCACATCGAACACATTCCCGACAAAGAAAACCGTCGAGTTTTGACTCGTGAAATTACAGATGCAAGAGCAACCGAGCCAAGTATCAACGAAGCCGAAATAAAGGAACTTTGCCGAATTGCCAAAATTATCGAAAAGCATTACAAATGCCCGCAAGATATAGAATGGGCGATTGATGCCGACCTTCCCGAAGGACATAATTTTACTTTGCTGCAAAGTCGCCCCGAAACGGTTTGGTCACAAAAGAAAGTCGATACAAGTACTATTAAAACGGGCATGGAAGGAATTTTAAATACCCTAATGAATCCAATTAGTGCAAAAAAATAATTCTCAATGTTTAAGTGTTAAAGATTAATAGTAAATATAAAAATTACAACTCACTAATAATCAGATACTTACGCAAAAAACTAATATTACGTAAATCAATAATTTGTAATCGCACGGGCAACCTCATCGTAGTTCAAAAATCGTTCATCTATCAAAAATAAATACACTAAAACCTACTATTAAAATGTCGCAGAAGTTCATCAGCCCTTATGACCACAAAGCCCCAGCGGGTGCCGAAGGTTGGAAAGAATTGTATCCTTATTACATGGTTTTTCAAGAAAACTTAAAAGAAACCGAAGAATCGAAGTTTTTCTTTTGTGATTCTCAACACTGGCCACAGGTTTTCAAACCTTTCGATGCCATCACAGTTGAGTTTGCCGTAAAATGCTTAGGCCAATACAATACTCGCCAATGGTTAATTCCACCAGCCAACGGCATTGATTTCAAGATTCATAATGGCTATTGTTATATGAGTCCTGTGGGCGTAGCTCCCGAATTAATCGGCGACCGTGTACCACAATTCATGGAAAGAGCAGGCCATTATTTTATGAATTGGGAGTCGCTACTCGAAAACTGGCACGTAAAAGTAAAGGGCGTAATTGATGAAATGGAAGCCGTTAAGTTTGAAAAACTTCCAGAAGTAATTGACATGGAATGGGTAAAAAATGGTGTTGGCCTCGACCCAACCTATTTTATGATTCAGAATTACGATAAAATGATTGACCTATGCTACAAAACATGGCAATATCACTTTGAATTCCTGAATTTGGGCTATGCTGCTTACCTTGATTTCTTTGGTTTTTGTAAAGAAACTTTCCCAGGAATCCCTGATTTGTCGATTGCCAAAATGGTACAAGGCGTTGAGGTAGATTTGTTCAGACCTGATGAAGAACTACGTAAATTATCAAAACTTGCTATCGAATTAAAACTTTCGGATACTATCATCAATAATACTGTTGAAGAAGCATTGGCAAGTTTAGCAAATACAGATGCAGGAAAACAATGGATTGCCGCTTGGGAGGCAGCCAAATATCCTTGGTTTAATTTCACAACAGGCAATGGTTTTTATTCAACCGATAAATATTGGATTGAAAACCTCGAAATTCCATTTGGCTATATTCAAGACTATACCAAACGCCTTGCGAATGGCGAAAACATCGACCGTCCAACCGAAGCGATTGCGGCAGAGCGTGAAAGAATTACAGAAGAATACCGTGACTCAATTCCAAGCGAAGAAGCACAAGCAGCATTTGATGGTAAACTTGGTTTAGCACGTGTGGTTTTCCCTTACGTTGAAAACCATAATTTCTATATCGAACACTGGGCAATGTGTGTATTTTGGAGAAAAATGCGTGAATTAAGTGCCGTTTTTGTAGAAGCTGGTTTCTTCAATGATGTGTATGATATGTTTTATTTCCGTCGTGAAGAAATTCATCAACTATTATTCGATTACGGTCGTGGTTGGGCAATGGGCGTACCTTCAATTGGTCCAGACTATTTGCCAACTGAAATCGCTCGCCGCAAAAAAATCATTGATGCACTTTCAACAGCCGCACCAAAACCAGCTTTCAATGAGCCACCAGCAGTAGTTACAGAGCCATTCACAATCATGCTTTGGGGCATCACCACTGATAGCGTACAAGGCTGGCTCAATTCAGGAGAAACCACCAATCAACTCAAAGGAATGGCCGCTTCTCCAGGTAAAGTGGAAGGTATTGCCCGTGTAATCAATAGCCCCGAAGAATTAGGACAATTGCAATTGGGCGAGATTTTAGTTACTCGTGTAACTGCTCCAAGCTGGGCCCCAGTTTTTGGCAAAATCAAAGCAACTGTAACGGATATTGGTGGCATGATGTCGCACGCAGCCATTGTTTGCCGTGAATATGGTTTACCAGCCGTTACAGGCACGGGTTCGGCCAGTACAGCCATCAAAACAGGTGACAGAATTCAAGTCAATGGCTCAACAGGTGAAGTAGTAATTTTGGAAGCCGCATAAAAAATTATTAATCCTATAAGGTTTTCAAAACCTTATAGGATTCCATAGAAATAGTCCTTCAATTTCATGCAAAAATACAGTCATATTTTCAAGGCAGCCGAAAAATATATGCGTGTCCGCAAAAACGACGTTCATATCCCTATTTCGTATCATTATGCGTTGAAACTTATCGAAAAATACCCAAATGCTGAGGCAGATTTAGCCGCAATTTCAATTATCCTACACGACATCGGTTGGTATTCAATCGACGAAGACGATATTTTCAAAAAAGGCTTTCAATCAGAAAATTTCATGCAAAGCGATGTTCGTTACCTGCATGAATCTGAAGGCGTAAGATTATCGGCCGAAATCTTAAAGGGTTTAGATTATTCAGAAGAATTTATACAGAAAGTAGCGACAATTATTGATGGCCACGATACAAGAAGTTTTGCTAAATCAATTGAAGATGAAATTGTAAGAGATGCCGATAAACTTTGGCGATTTACAGCAACTGGCGTAAGTGTTGCCTGCGATTGGTTCAAGCAAACACCTGCAAAATACTGTAATCGTCTCGGAACTGACATCATTCCGCTTTTGCATTTACCCGAATCCGTCGAAATGGCAAAAGCCGATTTAGCCGAAACCCGCCAATTGCTTTTATGCGATATTTTGTAAAATTTGAGAATTAAAGTTTCTGGAAATCAAGAAAATGAATACAATCAAAGTAATAAATCCATGTAACGGTGAAGTAGTTGGCGAATGTAAAAGAGCGAATGCGGCAGATGTAAACGAAGCCATTGTTTCATCGCACCAGGCATTTAAACTTTGGAAAAAAACGCCCGTAGGCGAACGTGCAAAACTCCAACACAAAGCCGCCGAAGGAATGCGAAAAAATTCCGAATTATTGGCAAATATTTTGGCCAGCGAACTCGGACGACCTCTGGCTGGTTGTCTGACAGAAATCAACCGAAGTGCCGATTTACTCGATTTTTATGCCGAAGAAGGTCTAAGACTCAAAGGCGAGATTCCGCAACATAATATTGAAGGCGAAAAAGCACTCATCGTCAGAGAACCTGTAGGAGTTGTGGTTTCGATTACGCCATTCAATTATCCGATTACATTGCTCACCATGAAACTCGGTGCGGCACTCATTGCAGGCTGTACGGTTGTGGCAAAACCTTCGGAAGATACGCCACTTTCAACGATAAAACTGGGTAAAATATTCAACGAAGCAGGTTATCCGAGTGATGTTTTTCAAGTAATTACAGGTTATGGCTACGAAATTGGCAATAACTTGATTGAGCATCCTTTGGTGGCAAAAATTGCTTTTACAGGAGGCACAAGCACTGGAAAAAGAATCGGACAGACTGCAGCCGCTCACAATAAACGCACTACCTTAGAATTGGGTGGACAATCGCCAGCCATTGTTTGCCAAGATGCCAATCTTGAAGTAGCCGCCGCCGCCATTGTACGTCATGGATTTGCCAATAGTGGGCAGTTCTGCTACCGTGTTAATAGAGTATATGTCCACGAGTCAATTTATGCTCAATTTATTGATAAAATGGTCGAAATAGCTAAAAAAATTAAAATTGGCGAACCCTTTTCGGGCTGTGATATGGGGCCGTTGGTAAATCAGAAAATTTACCAAAATAGTGAAATACAAGTAGCCGATGCTCTCGAAAAAGGAGCAATTGTAAAAACTGGCGGTGCAAGATTAACTGGCGAACACTATGACAAAGGTTGGTTCTTCCCTCCTACCATCATTGCCGACACCAACCACACCATGAAAATTATGACCGAAGAAACCTTCGGGCCTGTAATTGGTATAATGCCATTCAAAACAAACGAAGAAGCTACCGACCTTGCCAATGACTCCGAATATGGTTTGGCGGCTTATGTATTTTCCGAAAATTTAAGTATCGCTCTTCGTATGGCCGAATCTTTTGAAGCTGGTTCAGTTTGGATTAATAACATTCATCGCTCTTATCACGATGTGCCATTTGGCGGTGTAAAACAAAGTGGAATTGGTCGAGAAAAAGGCAGATACGGCATTGAAGCCTACACCGAGTTGAAAACAATTTACCTCAATTACTGACATGAGAAGCCAAGACCAAGCAATCTGGGAAGTTGCCAAAAAGCACCTAAATGTCAGAAATAATGATGAGCATACACTTTTCTCGTATTTATTGGCTCAAAAACTACTGGAAAATTATCCAGAAGCCAATCCTGATATTGTTTTGCCAGCCATTTTATTACACGATACTGGGTGGTCGAAAATTCCTAAAGATAAAATTTTACACGCTTTCGGGCCTAACAATAAATATCCCGAATTAACCCGACAACACGAACTCGAAAGTGTCGCAATTGCAGAAAAAGAGTTACCCAAATTGGGATTCGATAATCAACAAATAGAAAAAATTTTTTCCTTAATCGATGGGCATGACACCACCAAAAATGCCCGTTCACTCGAAGATTCGATACATAAAGATGCCGATAAACTTTGGCGGTATACACCACACGGCAATCGAATAATTGGCGAATGGTTTGAAATTGAGCCAAATGAAGTATTAGATATTCTCGAAAACTTTGTTTTGCCGACTTTCTTAACTGATTTTGGTCAAAAACAGGCACAAATCTTTCTCGAAACGGCAAAATTGAACCTTAACCTACGTACGTTTTTATGATGAATTTAAAAAATAAAGTAGTAATAATCACAGGTGCAGCGGGTGGACTTGGAAAGGCTTTTGCCCTTGCCTTTGCAAAAGAAGGTGCAAAAATTGCCGCTTGTGATAAAAATTTCAACGGAGCAACCGAAACTGCCAACGAAATCGGAGAAAATGCCATTGCCATCGAAGTTGATGTCGCCAACGAAACCTCAACGCAAGCAATGGCGAGCAAAGTCATAGAGCAATTTGGGAAAATTGATATTTTAATCAATAATGCCGCCATTTACGCCACTATTCAACGTAAACCATTTTATGAAATCAGCGAGTCGGAATGGGATTTAGTGATGAATGTCAATCTCAAGGGCGTTTGGATGGTTTCAAAAGCAGTTTTTCCGTACATGAAAGCCGCCAATTTTGGTAAAATTATCAATATTTCGTCAGCAACGGTTATGAGTGGCTCGCCACAATGGTCGCATTACGTCGCATCCAAAGGCGGGGTCATTGGTTTTACACGTTCTATGGCCAAAGAAATTGGCGATTTTAATATCAATGTCAATGCCATTGCTCCAGGTTTTACATTGACTGATGCCAGCCTTTCATTGATGGAAAATGCCCAAAAATATGGCGTTGACCGAGGAGCAATCAAACGCCCATCTTCGGCCGACGACATTGTGGGTACAGCTCTATATTTAGCCTCATCCGCCTCTGATTTCGTCACAGGACAAACAATCATTGTCGATGGTGGAAAACAATTTATTTAATAAAAAACTCATTTTTACATCAAAATTATGCCTAAAATAACCTATATCGAAAATAACGGAACTGAACACCAAGTTGATTTACCAATGGGTGCAACTATCATGGAAGGTGCAATTCAGAATGATGTGAAGGGAATTATTGCCGAATGTGGAGGCTCATGTATGTGTGCTACTTGCCATATTTATATTGATGAACAATTTCTTGATTTACTACCCGAAATGGAAGAGGAAGAAAACGAAATGCTCGAAGCTGCCAATGCCCCACGCCAAAACAATAGCCGTTTGGGGTGCCAAGTTCGAGTATCCAAAGCAATGGATGGCATCATTGTAAGAGTTCCAGAAAAGCAATAATTAAAAGCGTTCTACACCTTTGAAAGTAAGGTATGACACGCTTATCCTGTAAATAAATATAAAATGAAAATAGTCATCATCGGTGCTGGACACGCAGGCGTTCAAGCGGCAGTTTCGTTACGAGAAGAAGGCTTTGAAGGAGAAATTACACTGATTTCCGAAGAAAATGACTTGCCTTATCAAAAACCTCCACTCTCAAAAGGATATCTGCAAGGCAAACAATCAGTCGAAACCATTATTTTTCGTTCGGAAAACTACTATTCAAGTAATCGCATTGATTTGAAATTGGGGGTAAAGATTTCACAAATCAACCCACAAAATAATTCAATTCAAACCGCTGATAATCAAACGATTGAGTATTCGCATCTCATTTTAGCAACTGGAGCAAGTAATAGAAAACTCAGCATCGGAGATGCAGAAATATTGTATTTACGTACGCTTTCCGATGCTAAATTAATTGAACAAAAACTCGAAACTGCTGCAAAAATAGCCATTATTGGCGGCGGTTTTATTGGACTTGAATTAGCCGCTTTAGCACAAGAAAAAGGCAAAAAAGTAAGTGTAATAGAAGCACAAAGTC
>JAIYBU010000088.1 GCA_027488335.1 Cytophagaceae bacterium | reverse complement strand
CCAATCTTCTCATTTGCGGTCGTTGGAATCTTGTTCACGCTTTTTTATTTTGTTAGCTTTTTTTAGGCTACTGCGACAATTTTAAGGCGATTTGTTCTTTTACTTTTTCGCAGTTTTTGTCCCAGTTTTTAGGTATTTGTGACAGGATAAAAGCGAAGTTTTACGGGGCTAATTTCGCAAAAACTTCTACGCAAATTGTCCCGCTTATCGGCATTTGCGACACGATGAAAGCGAAGTGTTTTAGGCTTTTTTTCGCAAAAACCTCTCGCCCAGTTGTTTAAAAGTTGCAAAGTTGGTTTTCAGCAATTATATTTGTTGGGCTGGGTTGGTTGGAGTGGTTGGTGTCGTGCGACACCAAATCAGAACGGTCTCAAAGTTCATTTCGTCCAACTCTATGCAAGTACGTAAACGCCTTAAAATCAATTAGTTAAATCAAAATAAATCCCCAGCATCGCACTTGCGAGTCGTTGGAAAAAAGTTGACAAATCAATTTATCATTTACCCTAATCGTTTTTGTAAATTAAACAATTTAAAATAATAGTAATTAATGAAAATTATTACATTTTACAATCATAAAGGAGGAGTTTCTAAAACTACCACTACTTTTAATGTTGCTCACTTACTCTCAGAGCAAGGAAAGAAAGTATTAGTAGTTGATGCCGACCCTCAGTGCAATATTACGGAATTACTTATAGGAGATTTAATTGCTGAGTTTGATGAAAAAATGGAGGCATCGGGAGTGGAAAATGAAATCCCTGGAACTACATTACTAAATATTTTACTACCAAGGATTAGTGGTGACATTCCAGAAGTAAATATTGAAACAGTAGAGTCAATCAAAGTAAAAGAGAATCTATTTTTAATTAAAGGAGATGTACAGCTAAGTAGTATCGAAGATTCTCTGTCAGAATCGCATCAGCAAAGATTTTCTACTAAAATTCACGAAAAAAGAACATACGTGGCAATTGGGGATTTCTTAACAAGATACGGAGAAAAAAATGAGTTTGACTACATTTTTATTGATGTTGGACCTAGCTCTGGCTCTCTTACTCGTAGTTGTTTTTTAGCATGTGATGGGTTCTTTGTCCCAGTTGCACCTGATAGATTTAATATTCAAGCCATTAGAACGCTTTCGTTAATTATTGATAGGTGGATAGGTGAGCATGATAAAATTGTTACTGATTTCAAAACTTTAGGCTTGCCAATAAAAGAAGGCAAACCCAAATTTATTGGAACAATACCACAACATTACAAACTACTTAAAGGAAAACCTAAACCGGGATATAGACTTTGGATGGACCGCCTTCCTAATGCTGTTATTGAACACTTATTTCCAGTATTACAAAAGTATTCAACTACCAAAGATTTGACTTCTGGATTATCACATGATACAATTTCTACTCCTTCTATTCCAGATTTCCAGAGTCTGGCTCCAATAATGCAAGAGTATTGTGTTCCTGTCTATGCTATTGAACAGTATATGACGGCTTCAATTACTGAAAAAGGTGTTCAATGGGGTGGAGCGACTTGGGATGATGCCGTTGTGAGGATGAATAAATTTAGGGATATGTTCAATAATATACTTGAAAGAATATACCAAGCTTAAAGAATAAATTATGCTAAACTACCACTTTCTTGCTTTTATAGACATCTTAGGTTATTCAAATATGGTAAAAGCTGACCTCGAAGGTCCAACTGGTGAGGAGAAACATTTCCATAAACTATTAAAGCTTCATCAAGAAACGAGCAAATTGACATATGATAATTTAGATTTCTCACTTACTCAATTTTCCGATTCAATTATTATTTCTGCCCCATTCAATCTTGAAACATTTCATAATTTTTCTAAGTTAATTGCAGAATATCAGTTTAAGCTATTGCTAAACGGTATTCCAGTACGTGGAGGTATTACCTTTGGAAAACATTTCCATAAAGATGGCTTTCTATTTAGCTCTGCTTTAATTGATGCTTATAACATAGAAAGTAAATTGGCTCGTTTTCCTCGGATTGTAATATCAGAGGACCTTTATGAATTATTAACTTCATCAAATCAAATGAATATGGAATACATTGCATTTGATAATAATTATAAAATAATTGACTTTCTCCATAACGTAGAGTTAAATCCTGAGTATCTTGAGTCGATAAACAGATTAATAATAAAAATGGAGAATAATAAAAATGAAACTGTATCTGAAAAAGGATTATGGTTAAAAGAATATATGAACTATAAATTTTCTGATTATGAAAACAAATATATAAGATTTCATAAATAGAATTCTGTCTAAATATTTTGATAATGAATTGATAAAACCTTATAAAATGGGCAAATTAAAATTTTCAAGAAGTCAAAATCAATTACTTTCGGTGGACAGAATGTTTTTTTAGACTTAATCAAAGAATTTCGAGCATCACAGCGACCAAATATTTGAGCGATTTCAAGGGGTCTTCAAACTCACTTGCGACATTCACTCAGAGCAAAAAGTGGTATGCAAATTTGGTTTTCAGCAGGAAATATCTTATTTTATACCATTGCTTGCCTGCCGTCTGGGGACGGCAAAAATGAGCAGTAATTTCACTTTTTCTGGTGTTCCAACATTCGTAATGAGAAAAGGCTTGCAACTTAACTTGTTAATAATCAAATAATTAACCAGCCATCTCATTACTATGAGTTGGAATCTTGTTCACGCTTTTTTATTTTGTTAGCTTTTTTTAGGCTACTGCGACAATTTTAAGGCGATTTGTTCTTTTACTTTTTCGCAGTTTTT
>JAIYBU010000206.1 GCA_027488335.1 Cytophagaceae bacterium | reverse complement strand
GGTTGCTTTTACTGAAGCACCACTAACGGTTGGAGCACCTACTGATACAGTTCCACCGTTGTCAACAAGGAGAACCTTGTCGAATACAAGTGCAGCGTTCACATCACCTTCTAATCTATGTGTATAGAGTGTGCGACCCTTTTCAACTTTAAATTGCTGCCCTGCGATTTCTACGATTGCGTACATGATTTTGAATTATAATTAATAATATATCAAATTAAATTTCCAGATGAGGCTATTTTGAATAGTTGAGTGTATTTATCTGCAAAAAAACTGGGTATCCAGCCTTTTATTTCACTTTAGATTGCCGACTATTGACTGTTAACTATTTGATAGACACTATTTGGGGCTGCAAAGTTAATGATATAATTTTATTTTTCAAACTATTGTTTTATTTGATTTTATTTATCAAATTGTATAAAAATAATTATTCGCAATCCCTTTAACTCCTGAATTCTATGAAAATCCGTCAAATTCTTCAAGGAAAGAAAATTAATGCCCTGTTTTCGGTTACCTCTGACACGACAGTATATAATGCTTTGGTAGAAATGGCTAATAAAAATATTGGAGCAGTACTGGTTATTGATGAGGGAAAGCTTTCTGGGATTTTTTCTGAGCGAGATTACGCTCGTAAAATTGTGCTGAAGGGCCTGCATTCGGATGATACTTTGGTAAAGGATGTAATGACTGCCAACGTAATTACAATTGAGATGGAGGATAAATTAGAAGTTGCTATGCAGATTATGTCAGATAAGCACATTCGACATTTACCTGTGATGGAGGATGGTGTATTAGCTGGAATTATTTCAATCAACGATGTCGTTTCCTCGATTATCAAAGAACAAAAATCTCAAATTGAATCACTTCAAGGATATATTTCGGGTAATTATGCCTAATTTTATTATTAGTAAGCTGGTGAATTGGTTATTTGTTTGTCATTAACCAGTTCACCATTTTTACTAATAACCAGTTTCTATTTTTCTAAACAACAATATCTGCCCAGAGTTTTCCTGTTTTTATTCGGTAAATACCCATTTCCGATATCCCAAATTGTTTTGCTAAAAGTGATTGTTTGGTTTTTCCTTCCAGAATTTTTTTCTTGATTAGTCTTACTCTTTCAGGGGTAAGTTTACGCCCTTTTTTGGGTGGTTTGTAGTATGGCCCAAGTTTCTGATGTTCCCAAGCTTCTTTTTTGGTTGCCCAACGTAGATTACTTACTTCGTTATTAAACTTATCATGGTCAAGATGAATTACTTGCACTTGGTCTTCGCCAGCGGGTCCAATAAAGGCTTCAGCAACCAGATTATGAATATTGAGCGATACGTTAGTTATGATACTTTTTGGCAGCCCATAACGAGTAAGTTCTTCCCCTTTTTCATAAACTTTAAGTGCTATTTTTGCCCCAGTTACACTTGCCCCTTTACTAATTTTCAAGAGATAACCATCAACGTGTAAATCTTTATCAAACGATGCGACTCTTCCCAAATTAGAAATCATGTAGCGTCGTTTTGCCCCTTTAGGAAAAAATTCTTTCCATATTTCATTTGGATATGAACTGAATCTTATCGTTGCACGTATTGGGGGGGAATTCTTCTTTTTGGTTTCCATTTTGCTTTCAATTTTTGTATCCATAAATTAATGAATAGAAAATCCTTCATTAGTACTTATCAAATTTCGATAATTACCGTTTTAGTCACTGCACTTTTGGGATAAGTAGCTGGTAGAATAACTGTCGATAAGCAATTTAAAAATTGGACTGCAGTAGCCGACCATTCCTAACGCAGTTATTCTACCAAAAAAAACAATTTATCAACCCTCGAATACTTTTTTGAAAGTCGAGAGCAAACCCGACCATGAGTTGTCTTCTTTGGGTTGTGATATAACTTTTACTTTTGGAAATTCTTCTACGACTTCTTTGGCTAATACATCGTTGGTTAATTGTACTAAGTCAAGCCCACCAAACGTACCCGACGACATCATCAGGAGGTTTGTTTGAAACCAGTTTTGGCTCATCAAAAACTCTTTTAACGCTTTTGCATCCGTAAATACCAATAAGTTTTCATCGCCGAATGCTTTTTTGATTTCATCAGGTGTAATCATCGGCATACGTTTCATTTCGAGCGTATGAGGCGAATAAAAAACAATAGCTGTATCGGCATTGTTCATTTTATGCTCATACTGAGGCAAGAAATCTTTATTTAAACTGCTAAAGGTATGTAATTCGTAGCAAGCAACCAATCTTCTGTTTGGATATAACGATTTTGTGGCATTGGTTGTTGCTTCAAGTTTTGAAGGAGCGTGAGCAAAATCTTTGTAGATAAGCGTATTGCTGTTTTCTCCGAGTTTTTCAAGACGCTTCGAGGCACCCGAAAAATGCTGAATTGCTTCGTAGAATTCTTCGTCGGTAATTCCCAAACGGTCGAGAATAATTTTCGCCCCATTGAGGTTTTTCATGTTGTGTTCACCAAAGATTTCGAGTGGTACATCACCGTCTTTAGTTTGGAGAATACACTTGCCATTTTCGACTTTATACGGATGTGCCTTATACGGGAATCTTGATACATCAGCACGGTCTTTTTCGCCAATAACTTTCAAAATATCATCAGTTTCGTCATAAATGATACTTCCTGCCTTTGGTAAGCCATCGGCTAATTCTTCAAATGTACGTACGTAGCTATCGAAAGTTGGGAAGATATTGAAGTGGTCCCAGGCAATGCCACTAAACAACGCAATATGCGGATGATAGAATAAAAACTTCGATTTAAGATGAATTTTTGATTCTGGATATTCGTCGCCCTCGATGATTATTACTGGTGAATCGTCGTTCAATTCAACCATTATATCAAAACCTTCGATTTGGGCTCCAACTAAATAATCAAACTTACGATTAAAATATTTTAATACGTGCAAAATAATACTTGTGATACTGGTTTTGCCGTGGCTTCCTGCAATCACTACACGTTGTTTGTTGATACTTTGTTCGTAAATATATTCAGGAAACGAATAAATCTTCAAACCAAGTTCTTGAGCTTTAGCGAGTTCTGGATTGTCGGCAAAGGCGTGCATTCCGAGAATAACGGCATCTAAATCGGCTGTGATTTTTTCGGGAAACCATCCCATCTCGGTAGGCAAAATGCCCGCCGCTGCCAATCGACTTTTCGATGGGTCGTTGATTTCATCATCCGAACCCGTAACCTGATACCCTTTCTTGTTTAATGCAAGGGCCAGATTGTGCATTACAGCACCCCCAACAGCTATAAAATGTATTTTTTTTGACATAAGAGACAATTAAG
Source organism: Cytophagaceae bacterium (assembly GCA_027488335.1). Classification (GTDB taxonomy): domain Bacteria; phylum Bacteroidota; class Bacteroidia; order Cytophagales; family Spirosomataceae; genus Emticicia. Next base: position 56,226 of record JAIYBU010000206.1, on the reverse strand, counting down.
AATTAACAATTAAGAATGTGGAATGAACGTAAAATAGAACTTGATTGAATAAAACTTCAATCATTCTTAACTATACATTCTTAATTCTTAATTTCAAACAAATTTCATTGCAAAGTTCTTAATTTAATATGACATTTGCACATATTTTTCACATTTCCATCATTATCCGTCGAAAGCGGTAAAAGCTGTTAGTCAATTTGTTGAGGAACTCAATCAATTGCACTACTTTTAAGATATGAAACGTTACATAGACCTTATCGAACAAACCTTTGAGTTTCCTACTCGTGAGTTTGGTGTTGATGAAAATCATACATTACTTTTCAATAACGTTCGCTTGACCGATATTATCAAGCAGTATGGTACGCCTTTGAAAATTAGTTATTTGCCAAAAATAGCAGAGCATATTGATAATGCAAAATTGCTTTTCAGAAATGCGATGAAAAAATATAACTACAAAGGCAATTATACATATTGCTACTGTACGAAATCTTCGCATTTTAGTTTTGTCATAGAAACCGCTCTTAAAAGTAACGTTCATCTCGAAACATCTTCGGCTTTTGATATAAACATCATCAGAGCGTTGTATGACGATGGAAAGATAAATAAAAATACGTACGTAATATGCAATGGCTATAAGCGTCCGAAATACTTAGAAGATATTTCGGCATTACATAACGATGGTTTTGTTAACTGTATTCCGATTCTCGATAATCTGAAAGAAATAGATTATTATCTCGAAAATTCAACTTCCGAAACGGTTAGTGTAGGTATTAGAATTGCGACTGACGAAGAGCCAAATTTTGCTTTTTACACGTCTCGTTTGGGTGTTCGTTACAATGATATTAATAGCTTGTATTTGGAGAAAATTAAGCCCAATCCACGCTTTAAGCTTAAAATGTTGCACTTCTTTATCAATGCAGGTATCAAAGACAACGCTTATTACTGGTCGGAATTGACTCGATTCATGTTTAAGTATTGCGAAATGAAGAAGATTTGCCCAGACCTTGATTCGATTGATATTGGTGGTGGTTTACCGATTCAGACATCGTTGGTTTTCAACTACGATTACCAAGCTATGATTGATGAAATTATCGAAAATATTCAATGGATTTGTAATAAAAATAACGTACCAGTGCCGCACATTTTTACCGAATTTGGTAGCTATACGGTGGGTGAAAGTGGTGCGGTTATTTATAAAGTTATTGATAAAAAACAACAAAACGACCGTGAGTTGTGGTACATGATTGATGGCTCGTTTATTACACAATTGCCAGATTCGTGGGGAATTGGCCAGAAATACATCATGATGCCAGTCAATAATTGGGATAGTCCGTATGAAAAAGTAAACCTCGGTGGATTGACTTGTGACTCGGCTGATTTCTACAATACCGAAGCCCACTCCGAGGATTTGTATTTGCCAATTTTTGATATTGAGAACGAAGACCAATACATTGGTTTCTTCCATACGGGGGCCTATCAAGAGTCGTTAGGTGGGTATGGTGGTATTCAGCATTGTCTGATTCCTGCACCACAACATGTATTGGTCAATCTGGATGATGAAGGAAACATCGTAACTGAGCTGTTCTCACCAGAGCAAGACAGCGATTCGATGTTGAAAATTTTGGGTTTCAAAACTAATAGTAATGGTGAAACTCCCAAGACTACAACCGTAAAGAAAGCGAAAAAGACGACCGAAGAAGTTACGGAAGAAGTAGTTTCGTAAAATATTCTTTACAAATATGCGTTTTAGAAAAAAATGGTTTGTGCAGAACTTTATATCCGCACAAACCATTATCTAATGAGAGAACAAAAACTGAAATTCTGATGAAAGTTAAATTACTGATTTTGAGTTTTTTAGTAGTAGGGTTAATAGCTTCATGCAAGCGTCAGCAATGCCCTGCTTATGGTAAAAAAGCTCCAAAAACAACGGTTGATAAAAGACACGCTTGATTTATACAACGTTAGTTATAAATCGAGATGCTTCGAGCAGACTGCTAAATTGCCAGTCGGCTAAATCTGTTGTCTCTTTTCCGCCTGTAATGTGAATGGTTTTCACACCTGCTTTTTTTCCAGCTTTTACATCACGTTCGGCATCGCCAATCATAAACGATTGTGTTGAGTCGATGGCATATTTAGCCATTGCTTTTTCGAGCATCAACGAGTCGGGCTTACGTAAAAGTGAGTTTGAGGTATAATTTGGGTGGTGTTTCGAGAAGTACAAATCGTCGATAATCCCACCGCACTCAATTTGCAAAATTTCGTGGAAGTCCTTCACGAGACTTTCTGTATAAAGCCCTTTGGCAATACCCGCCTGATTGGTGACGACGATGAGCATATAGCCTGCTTTTTTAAGCAACGAAAGTCCTTCGGCTACCCCTTCTCTAATCACAAAATCTTCTTTTCGACTCACGTAGTCGTTTCGTTCTTCGTTTAGTACCCCGTCTCGGTCAAGGAAAACACACTTTTTCATGGAAAATTAATTTAACGTCACAGGTTTTACCAATGTATCAATATTACAAATTAAAGAAAAAATATAAATATTTTAAACAATTGGCTTTATAAAATTATTATAAGTAGGTTTCAGCTATTATTTTTGACTCTATTAAACTAAAACCCTTATAATCATTATGGAACAAATCGTTGAATATTTTGCCACAATTCCGTCGTCGCACCGAAGTGCTATTCTAATCGGAGGTATTGCTTTCTTTTGGATGGCCGAATATGCTGTGCCACTTTTTCAGTTTAAGTACAATAAAATCAAGCACGCAGGAATTAATATTTTCTTTACGCTAACAACAATTGTTATCAACTTTGCTTTGGCTTTTATATTGTTAAAGTCGGCTGAGTGGGCGGTAAATAATCATTTCGGAATCTTACAATGGTTGCCCGAAATGCCGCTTTGGGCTTATACGATTGTTGGTTTACTTTTGCTCGATTTGATAGGAGCATGGTTTGTGCATTGGACAGAACATAAAGTAAAATGGATGTGGAAATTTCACTTGATTCACCATTCAGATACAAATGTTGACACAACTTCGGCTAACCGCCACCACCCAGGTGAGAGCGTATTTCGTTTTATTTTTACGACCGCAGGAATCGTAATTGCGGGAGCTCCGATGTGGATGGTATTTATGTATCAGGCAATTTCAGTGCTACTTTCGCAGTTTAATCATGCTAATATCGTGATTCCGAAGTGGCTTGATAATGCTATTAGTTGGGTAATCGTTTCGCCCGATATGCACAAAGTACATCATCATTATGTGCTGCCATATACCGACTCGAATTATGGAAATATATTTTCTATTTGGGATAGGCTCTTTGGCACATACATGACACTCGACCGTGATAAAATCATTTACGGCATTGATACCCACATGAAACCCGAAGAAAATTCACGTTTGGGAAGTTTGCTGAAAATTCCTTTTGAGGCTTATCGGAAGCCAGTTGGGGAATAATAAAAGCGTAATTAAAAGTCGATTGAATAAGATAAAAATGGTGCCTGAGCGTAGTTGAAGGTGCCGTTTTTATTTTAATTTTACATCCACTCCCAAGCACTTTGATAAGCTCCGATTTCTTGCGTATAATTGATAAATTCTTCATAGAAATCAGAACTTGCCAGCGTGGCACTGTCGCCGATGACTACGAGTTTTTTTCTGGCACGAGTCATGGCCACATTCATACGGCGAATGTCCGATAAGAAACCAATCGTACCTTCGGCATTACTACGTGTGAGACTTATGTACACAATATCTCGTTCCTGCCCTTGAAAACTATCAATCGTATTGACGGAAATATGTGGTAATACTTCTTGTAGTTCGGGCGTGTGTTCGACTTGTTCTTTCAGAATCGAAATCTGTTGCTTATAAGGCGAAATAATGGCGATACTTGGGAAATGATTCGGGCCGATTTTTTTCTTCAATTCTTCTACAAAAATATTCAGGTGCTTTACTAAAAAAGCCGCTTCATCGGGGTTAGTTGAACTCGTTCCATCCAATTTTTCATCGAAACTACAACCTGCCGTGTCGATAAAGGCGAGTGGTGAATCATCTGGAAATAGTAAACGTTTAGCTACCGAATCATGTGCTTTTAACTTATTATGATAAAAAATCTTTGACGAATGTGCCATAATTTGCTCATTCATGCGGTATTGTTCTTCCAGAAGAGTAACTGCTTCTGGGTGAAGTGCTACACATTTTTCGAGTAAAGTTGTGCTTAAACCCGCTTTTGCGGCTTCATTTGACTTTATCGTTGGTGGAAGCTGACAATGGTCACCCGCAAGAATCACTTTTTGTGCTTTCAGAATCGGAATCCAACAAGCTGGCTCGAAGGCTTGACCAGCTTCATCAATAATGGTGGTTTGAAACTTTACCTGGCGAATCGTATAATGATTCGACCCCACCAAAGTGGCCGTTATTACCTGAGCTTTTGCCACTAAATCGTCAATGATATATTGCTCAGTATTTCCCACTTCTTTCATTATTTTGTGGGCTTCATCAAACAAAGCTTTACGTTGGTCACGTTCCGATTTTCCAAAGCTTCGCTTGTATTTATGAGCCATATTTCGGTATTCGTTAGCCTGTTTTTTTAACGTTTTGGCATTTTTCATCATTGGATGGTCGGTCATTTTATGGTCCAGTGTCAGCGACATCAGACGCTCGCTTACACGAGCAGGATTACCGATACGTAAGACATTGAGTCCTTCCTCCGAAAGTTTTTCGCTCAATAAATCAACGGCCGTATTGCTTGGGGCTACCACCAAAATTGGGGCGTTGTTTTCTTGTTTGCTCAGTGCTTTGATTGCCTGTACCAACGTGGTGGTTTTTCCTGTGCCAGGAGGGCCGTGAACAATAGCTAACTCATTGGCTGATAGTATTTTATTTAAAGCATGATTTTGAGATTTATTGAGTTTCGGAATCGAAATTGCGTGCAAATCGGTTCGGAAAGTTGGCGTTTTTTCGCCCGTTAGAATCTTCACTAAGCTGCCTTCTGGTTTTCCAAGGATGTCATGGGCTGTTTTAAGAGCCACCTGCATGTCGTCGTAACTGTTATCATCAAAAAGTAAGTCGATTCCGAGTTTGCCATCCCGAGCAAAATCGGGCAATTCGTCGGCTTTTAGCGTAATTTTTAGACGATTGGCATTGAGGTGCGAAATGGTGCCTTCTACACGGTCTTTTTGTGGGTCGTGATTACCAAAAAATACTGCGGGCATTCCAGCACGTAGTTGATGCGAAAGCTCGTGGTGAGTGGTACGTTCTACTTCAACCGTCAAATAATCGCCACGACTCATTTCTGAGCCTCTGATGGCAATCGGATACCAAGTAAGCCCATTGGCTCGACGCTCGGTAACAGAAGATTGTTCGGTAAGTTTTTGGTACTGTGCGTGGTCTTCTTCACGCTCGGTTTTTAGTAAATCAAGAAGTTTTTTGAAATAATCCATGCCGCAAAAGTACGGAAATATTCAGTTGATAGCTTCAACCGAGAATGTGTTGTGGTTTGATAAAGGTTAAAATGATTATATTTTTTTAAAAAAATCCATTTTAGCTACATAATTAATTCTTGTCAAATAACTAAACTATATATATTTTATTTGATATAATCTAATGAGCTTAAAAATACTAAATAACCTCTGCAATTTTAATAATTAATTGAGCTAAAGGCATAAGTAAAAATTGGGCAAAAATTGTACCTATCATACGTGCAATGAGAATACATATTAGAAATCTTCGAAAAAATGCCTCAGAAATAGAGCCATCAAGTACTTTATCGGTTAGAGTTGCATTGTAAGGTTCAACAAAAAGCAACATGCCAATTATTCCAGTACCAACGCTTATACCATTTAGAGAAAGAGCTGTTGTTCTTAAATTTGGATTGAGAAAGCCAGCATATAAACAAGATAAGACACTTACAGTAATAAAACTGTTTACGAAAATATTTAATAGAATTATATTTATTGAAATATCTCTATATCGTATTAATTGAGTGAGGTTTTCAAATTTTGGAATCGTAAGGCTTTTTCTAAGATGTTCTAATGTAGACCATCGTAAAGACTTTATTAGAACTTTGAAAATAGATTTATTATAATACAAAGAATCGACCCCTTTGGCCATAAACCGATGGCCAGAAGGAAATGCAAAAATACCTAAACAAGAACCAATGGTAGCAGAAAAAATAATAAGTCTGAATGATATATTATTTGGTGATAATCCATTAATTATTTGATTTTCAATTGATTTTGCTAATAATGGAGACTGAATAGAACTAGAAAACTGAGAAATCAAAGTAATAATATTGAATAATGAAAATGATGAGGCTAATTTTTTAGTACGGATGCCAACTACTCGAGCTGAAAGGCTTATTATACTGATGAAATGAATCATCATCGTTAGTATACAGACTACAAAAATATTACTTTGATAAGGCATCTAAGAGAGCTTTAAGGTGTATCATTTGTTGCTTTTTTTCGGCTCTTTTTTTGAAATCGATAAAAGAGATAACGAAGTTTTTCGTAATAACTAATCTTACATAAGTCCTAGCAAGTATACGATTGTATACGTCATATTTTAAATTCCAAAATAATAGTGATTTTCGAATTCTTAAATATGGCCCTAATAAATTGTAATGAGAGATTACTTTATCTATAAAAATAGTACTACTTTCCCCAAAAAATTGATAACACCTACTCCAGAAATAGCAGTCTCTACTAGTAATATCTGTCCATTCCCATTTCTCTTTTTCTAAAACATTAAAATAACAAAGAACCATCCCTGTATCTATCCAGCATTCTTTAGGGTTCGTAGAAAGTCGTACTGTTTCTATAAGATTACTTTGTCCAACAATCATTCCTTTAAAATCTAAATGACTATACTCTTTGTAAACTCTGTATAATTCTTCTAGAAAAAGAGTATCATCATCTAGACAATAAAAAAAGCCATCTTTAATGTTAGCAAATACTTCATTTCGTTTGGTAACAGTATCTGTATCTGGGCAATCCAATTCATATAGTTTTATTCTTGGGTCTGTATGAATAAAATCATATTCTAATTTTTCTCTTTGCGTTGATTTGGAAATATGCCATCTAATGTCATCATTTTTGGGAATGCTTTGATATAATTTTTCTAGTAAATGATAACGGTATAAAGGTGTAATTATGTGTAACATATTTAATAATATGACAGTGTTAATATTTATTATCTCTGATAATTCTACATGGATTACCATAGGCAACTACACCATCTGGAATATCTTTAGTGACTAATGCTCCTGCTCCAATGACTGAATCTCTACCAATGGTTATACCATCAATAACATTTGCTCCCATTCCAATTAAACTATTCTCTCCAATTTTAACAAATCCAGCTACGTTTGTACCTGGGCTTAGGGTGACAAAGTCAGCGATTTCTGTATGATGACCAATTGAGGCGTTTCTATTGATAGAAACGAAATTGCCTATTTTAGTAAACCCGGCAATAGACACCAGACTATTTATTAATAACCCTTTCCCTAATTCGACTGTTGAAGAAATGCTACTTGTTTGGTGAATTATATTAATAAAACTATGTTTTTGGTCTAAATACTTATTAAATACTGCTAACTTGGTGTAGGGTTTTATTACTCCTAAAAATACATTCTTATTATCATTATTTTGATAATCCTGTAAAACGTCAATCGTGAATTTAGGATTATGGAAGGGCTTAAGGTCTTTTAGTCCCAAATTATTTATTATTTGAACTTTAGGGAATAGTTGGCAAGATTCTAAATTATCAAATATCATGCTTAAAGTAGGTTCACTAAGCCCCAAAACCGTTAGTTCTTTTATTTCCATATCCTAAATTTTTAAATTCTGATGTATTCATTAAACAATAATCTAATTCATTCATAATTCTATGAATTCTTTGAAGTAATTGTTTATTAGTTGCTTTATTTTTATCGTTTAGATAAAAATTATCTTCCAATCCAATTCTAACTCCATCAGCTTCTATTAAACCAATTATATTTGACTTTAATTGAGCTTGTCCAATTCCTCCAAAACACACTTTTGCAGGATTAGGTAAATTATTAATAATAGAACTAATTGTAGAAATATCTGTACCAGCGTTAAATAAATTCCCTAAAATTACATTTATATAGACAGGCTCTTCTAAAACTCCTTTTTTTATAAGATAATTTGCAAAATTAATCATCCCCGAGTCAAAACATTCAATTTCTGGATTTACCCCATATTTTTTCATTTCCTCAATTAACCATAAAATAGTATCGGGAGCATTCATGGAGGCATTCTTAGGAAAGTTTAATGAAGACATGGTCAGTGAAGCTAAGTCTGGATAAAGACTGAGGACTTCTGCTCTTAAATTATTTTCATTGAAAAAACGACCACTTAACGATACCCCAATAACCAAATCTGGTGCATGCTTTTTAATGCCTTCTATGATTTTTTGATAGACTTCTTTTTTATAAGTATTGTGGCCTGAGTCATCTCTCGCATGTAAATGCACTACACTTATGCCTATTTCGTAACAAGCTAATACATCGTCAATAATTTCAGAATAATAGATTGGGGCAAGGGAGTTTTCCTTTGTTGTTAGAGTTCCTGTAGGGCATAGATTAATAATTTTCGGTAGCATATTTATTTCATAATTTAGAATCTGTTGATTGGTATATTGATTTTGAGTAATAGAGAATTCTTAAGTGTCGAAAAAATATAAATGAAAAATCAGACATAAAAAAAGTCTAAAATACAATAATTAGTATTTTAGACTTTTAAATAGTACCTAGAACGGGAATTATACTATTTTTGTAAAACGCTGATTATTAATAAGTTATGTTAAGTCAAGATTTGGAAACCTAAAAAAAAAGTAAAAATAAAAAAAAACTTCTGAAAATATAGCTTATGCTTATATCTCATGGTTTAAGAAGGTAATTATAGCTGCTACTCGAGAAGGGTATTTTAAAACATCTTAGATGGAAAAACCTCATAAATAATACTTTATTCTTTAGCCAATCAAAAATTCAAACAAGTTCAAAAAAGTCTGGCAAATTGTCGATAGAATTAAATATGAATGCTCAACATCAGTTACTTACTAAAAAAGATAATGAATTTATTTTCTACCTACCATCTACTAATGGTGTAAATAAGGTACTTAAAAATTGGGCTATTAAAGCTGGAATTGAGAAATACCTTGCATTTCATTGTGCAAGGCATAAATTTGGAACGTTACTTGCGTCTTGCGAAACAGTTATATATACAATATCTAATTTATTAGGTCATTCGAGCCTCTTACATACAACAAAGTATGTGAGAGTATCTGAAGAATTGAAAAAGCGTGCTGTTAATTCCATTCCAAAATTGGATTATAAAGTATAATCCAATCATTTTACGTTGAAAAATGAGATAGGTAGAATATTGAATTTATCTTTGCCAATGAATTTCAAACAGGCAGTATCAATGACTTGATTAATTCTGATATTGTCGAAATACATAAAAGGAAACCCCGAAACTATTTAAAAAAGAATGACAAGTACAGCACAAAGAGCAGAATTACAAGCTAAAATATGGAAAATAGCCAACGATGTGCGTGGCTCGGTGGATGGATGGGATTTTAAACAGTTTGTTTTGGGAACGCTGTTCTATCGATTTATTAGTGAAAATTTCACCAATTACATTGAAGGTGGAGATGAAAGTATCAACTATGCCAGTTTATCTGATGAAGTAATTTCGCCCGAAATAAAAGATGATGCTATCAAAACGAAAGGTTATTTTATCTATCCAAGCCAACTTTTTGTAAACGTTGCCAAAACTGCCAATACTAACACAATCTAAATACCGATTTAAAAGCCATTTTTGATGCCATCTAAAGTTCAGCAAATGGGTATCCATCGGAAGAAGACATAAAAGGATTGTTTGCTGATTTTGATACAACCAGCACTCGTCTTGGCAATACCGTTGAAGCCAAAAATAGCCGTTTAGCCGCCGTGATAAAAGGGGTATCGGAGCTGAGTTTTGGGAATTTTGAAGATAGCGAAATCGACCTATTTGGTGATGCTTATGAGTTTCTTATTTCGAACTATGCCGCCAATGCGGGTAAATCGGTCGGTGAGTTTTTTACGCCTCAAAGTGTATCGAAGTTGATTGCACAACTGGCCATGCACAAGCAGACCACCGTCAATAAAATATACGACCCTGCCGCTGGTTCGGGTTCGTTATTGTTGCAAGCAAAAAAACACTTTGACAACCATATTATTGAAGAAGGATTCTTTGGGCAAGAAATAAATCATACGACCTACAACCTTGCTCGTATGAATATGTTTTTGCACAACGTAAACTACGACAAGTTTAATATTGCCCTCGGTAATACGCTTACCGACCCACATTTTGGCGATGATAAACCTTTTGATGCCATTGTTTCTAATCCACCTTACTCAATACCGTGGATTGGCGATGACGACCCTACGCTTATTAACGACGACCGTTTTGCTCCTGCTGGGGTACTTGCTCCTAAATCAAAAGCCGATTTTGCTTTTGTGCTTCACGCCCTAAGTTATCTATCGAGTAAAGGAAGGGCGGCTTTGGTTTGTTTTCCAGGTATTTTTTACCGTGGTGGGGCTAAACAAAAAATTAGAAAATATTTGGTTGATAATAACTACGAAGAGACCGTTATTTCGTTAGCTCCCAATCGTTTCTATGGTACGAGTATTACCGTTACGATTCTGGTGCTTTCAAAGCATAAGCCCGATACCAAAACGCAGTTTATTAATGTAAGTGGCGAAGATTTCTTTAAGAAAGCTACTAATAATAATCTTCTTGAAGATAAACACATTGAGCGAATTATGGAAATCTTCGATACCAAAGAAGATGTTGAACACGTAGCGAAATCGGTTAATAATCAGCTCATTGTCGGAAATGATTATAATCTTTCGGTAAGCTCCTACGTAGAAGATAAGGATAACCGTGAGAAAGTTGATATTATACAACTGAACGCCGAGATTGCCAAAACCGTAGAGAAAATAAATTCGTTACGTGAAAGTATTGATGCTATTATAAATGAAATTGAACCATGAGTGATAAATTATTAGAAGGCGTTGAGGTTGAGTGGAAGACGTTGGGGGAAGTTGCAATTTTCTCAAATGGCAAAGGACATGAAAGTGAAATTGTTGAGAATGGGAAATTCATTGTTGTAAATTCTAAATTTATGTCAATCAAAAGTACGGCTGACGAAGAACTAATTTACTCTGAATATGGTGGTTCAGTATAGCCGCCACACACTTTAACGTTATAACTATTTTTTGCCACATTTTCCCAATTTTAAAATAGCTCAAAAAGGTGGTTTCATAAACTTAGATTCAGATTTGATTATAGACCTACTTTTTGAACTATGGTGTTTAGCATAATGGAAACTTTAAGAGGTTTAAGATTAATGGTTCAAAAAGCTACGACTTTCTGAACCAGACCAAAATACCATTTTATAGAAACAAAAAATATTTAGTTTTAGCATCATCAGATTATTAAAAGATAAATATTACACTTGTGTTTAATCACACTCTTTTATATCTACAACATTTCCACTCTTTATTTTAACTTTGTACTTTTTGTCTGTGTACGTATCATGAAGTTTATACCAATATCCAAATGTGGAGTCAAACACACCAATATACAACCGAGTAAACATTCCCCCAGAAAAATCATTGCACTTATCTTTTAATTGACAATCTATTGGCGTATAGAATTCATTGTTTGTTGCCCAATCACATTTCACATTATCAGAATACCACCAACGTTCATCTCTATATTTAATTAATTTAAATAACTGAACATACTTAGTAACTATATTGCTTGAACAATCGCCTTTTTTGCATTTAGCACTAAATTTAGCATGATTGGTAAGTGTAATATCTCCACCTAAAAAAGACTGAGGTTTTTCAGTCCATTCAAATTCGTAACCATTAGGGCAAGAAGCTGAAACATTCACAGAAGTTCCTAAAACCACACCGTAAGAATTATCGACTTTTTCCTTGGCTCCTATAATTGTAATTGTCGGAGAGGGAATAAATTCAGAAGACAGTACAGTTACTTCTTGTCCACTTGACTCACTAATTGCACAGTCCTTACCTTTACATTGGGCACTATAAAAAGTTTTGATTTTTGGGCTTACATTGATACTTTTGCTTGTACTATTATTGTTCCAAATAACTTCCTCAGAGCAATCAGCAGTTAGGGTTACGGATTTACCTATACAAATTTCCTTTGCATTTACCTTGATATCTGGTTTGGTACATCGAACAAACACACTTATAAGTTCAGACGCTGACGCACTACATTTTCCTTCTTTACAGACAGCTCGATAGAGCGTTGTTTTAGTGGGAGACACACTAATTTGATTATTAGTTTCACCATTTGACCACGAAATGCTACCACTACATCCACTTGCTGTAATAGTTGTTGTTTCACCTAAATTAATGGTAACAGAAGCGGAAATACTTGGAATTGAGGAAGAACAAGTACTTGGTGGGGCAGAAAAAACAAATGTAGCCGAACTTTTATCAGAACCACAATTATTTTTAATTGTACATGTGACAGTATATGTCCCCGATTCAATAGGAGTTATACTTTCAGTTTGGATACCAGTATTCCATAATAAAGTACCTCCAGTACAACCAACTACTTTTAAAACTCCATTAGTCTGGTTAATTGTGATTACTGGAGCAGCAGGCGTCGTACACCCATCTTTTGTAATTGTAATTTCATTACTTTTTACACTCACACAGCCATCAACCTTACAAGTCGCTGAATATTTTGCAGCAGCTGAAATAGTTATTTTGCTACCTGCACTACCATTACTCCAATTAACATCTCCACTACAATTGGAAGCGGTCAAGGTTACGGAATCATCGTCTGAGGTAAGTGTATTTTTATTTGCACTAATAACGGGTGCATCTGGTGTCGCACAAGGTGTTTCCCCCTTTACCCTCACCACAAACTCTGCCGACCATGTAGATTTACAACCTTCGTCTTTTTTACATCTTACCTTGTAAGTTGTGGTAGATGATGGACTCACTATAATACTTGTATTGTTTTTCCCTTCATCATTGCTGATAGCACCATTGCTCCATTCATAAGCCAAACTACCACAACCCATGGCATATAGTGTAATTTTTGTGTTAGCAACAATGTCATTCACATTATCAACACTACCAATGGTATTTGGAGCTGAAACGCCTTCTTCACAGGTTTTCACCCTTACTTCAAATTCCCCTGTCCATCCAGACTTACAAGCATCATCCACTTTACAACGAACTTTGTATTTGGTAGTCTCGCTTGGTTTAACTGTAATGATTGTACTGTTACCATCATTTTTGGTAGATACAATACCATTGCTCCATTCATATTGATTGCTACATCCTGCCGCATACAATTTGACAGCAGTATTGAGTGTGACATCATTCAGATTATCAATGCTGCCAATCATACTTGGTGCAGCCACCCCTTCTTCGCAAGTTTTCACCCTCACTTCAAATTCTCCAGTCCAGCCAGATTTGCAACCTTCATCCACTTTACAACGAACTTTGTATTTGGTGGTCTCGCTTGGATTAACTGTAATGATTGTACTGTTACCATCATTTTTGGTAGATACTATACCATTGCTCCATTCATATTGGTTACTACATCCTGCCGCATATAATTTGACAGCAGTATTGGGTGTAACATCATTCAAATTATCAATACTTCCTATTATACTGGGTGCAGCGACGCCTTCTTCGCAAGACTTCACTTTAATAGTAACCCCAGATTTCCATGCAGATTGACACCCATCGTCTTTTCTACATCTTACTTTGTAATCAGTTGTTTCGGCAGGATTTACAGTAATAATCGTACTTTCACCGTCATTATTTGTAGAAATTATGCCACTGCTCCATTCATAGGCATTAGCACAACCACTGGCATAAAGTTTTACTGGACTATTAGGCAAAACTTCATTCAAACCATCAATGCTTCCGATTAAACTTGGGGCAGGATAAGCTTCTTCACATGAAAGGACACGTACTGTAATGGGGTCGGTTACCAACGATGAACAACCATTCACTACGCATCGAACTGAATAGGTAGTTGGTTGATTGAGTATTTCTTGTATAGTTTCGCCATTTTGACCATTCCATTTACCAGTTTTATTATTACTCCAAACGTAACTGCCTTGTGGACAACCTAATGCGGCTATTTCTACCAAACCTCCTGCTTCAATTGGATTCCGAACGGCAAAGAAATGGGTAGGCTTAGGAATCGGAGACTCTTTTACTGTCAAGTCAGCTACACTCGAACACCCATCTTTGGTACAACTGGCTTGATAAACATAGTTTTTGTTTTGGGGATTACTAACATTGGTTGTCAAAGTATAGTAGGGGTTGGTATCGGTACTACTCAACCCAGCAGTCCAAGCAAAGACAGCTCCAGCATCTGGGCATGAGCCACTAATGATAATCGAATTTCCCGAACAAACTATATGAGTGGGGTTTGCTGAATTATCAGCATTAAGTGTTGTCAGAATAGGCTTTGCAGGTGCTTTTTTGATGGTAATCGTCTGAACCGCTTCATTGGTTTGATTACTGTAACATTCACCTAACTCGCAACGTACTTTATATACTTTATCTTGTGTAGCACTTAAACTAAGATATTCGACTACTTTAGTACTTACGTTATCAATCGAAAAAGTAGCATTTTCGGGTGTACTCCAACTAATTTTTCCTGCACAGGCGTTTCCTACCGTTAAAGTAGCGGTTTCAGAAGAACACATCACCGATTTATCGCTACTAAGCGTTAAGTCGGGCAAACCATTATATACTGTTAAAGTAATGGCGTTAGAGTTTTCGTTGATACAATATTTATCAAAACAGTTCGCTTGATAAACCATCTGTTGGCTGCTTTGTGTGGTGATGGGTTTGATAGTTAACGGATTAACATTTTCGTTGCCTACACCCGTTGGACTTGTCCATTTAAACATTCCCGTGCTACAATCCGACAGGCTTAAAGTAGTTTCAAAATTACTACAAATACTATTGTTGTAGGCTGCGGCAGCGGTTGTTATGATTGGAGTCTTTGGTAGTTTTGCATTCAGCACGAGCGAATTTCCACTTATACCAAAGTTGACGGTAGAGCCCGTTTCCAGTGTGAGCGAATTGCTGCTATAATTACCCGATTCATTTTCTTTGACCAAGAAAGAATAGCCATTTCGGACTTTATCGTAGATGACATTATAATACAATAGTTTATCAGCTTGATTGCTGGCCGAACTACATTTACCTAATTGGATTCGACCCAGCATCGTAACAACGGGTGCTTGATTACACACAAAATTAGAAGACAGTAAATCAAGCGACATATCAAATTGATTCACTTCATCGGTGTAGCCTTCGTTGAGTGCATAGACTTTTTCAGCTGTCATGTTACCCAATAATCCTGTTTTGTCGATAAACAGATTTTTGCCCGTTCTGCTTGCCAGCGTTACGCCATTACGAAGTTTGAAAAACTGTGGTAATCGAACTTGGAAAGTGGGAAAGTAAACTCCTTGCCAGCCATCAGCATTGACACAAGCTGGCAAATTGGCGGGGTTTTGTGTTTTACTCAAATCAATGATGGCTTTGTTGGAAGCCGTAAAGTTAAACCCAAGTTCTTTGAGATTAGCATGATGAAATGACCTCGAAACGCTTGCCTCGAAGTACATATCTTGCCAATCGAAGGCATCTTTAGTGCCGAAAAACAGCATCAAAGGCTTGCCGTCGTTGATGCCCGTACCATCGTTGTTTTCTCTTTCGACTACATCAAATGATTTCAAATAACCCGAAAGCGTGAATTTCTTGAAAGTACCACACTCAAAATGGAGTTTAGTGTCTTTACTCAATCCCATTTTAAGTTTATCATTGAAGTTCGGAATTGATACCTCATAAAATTGTGTTTCTCCGCCCAAAAGTCCGCCAGTATCATCTAATTCAGCTTGTTTGGAATCGCTTAGGGTGCTTGTTAAAATCGGTAATTCTCCCACAAAACCATTCTTACCCGAAGTGGCAATGTCATTTGCTCCAAAATAAATAGCTTGATTGTTGGGTAAATTGAACTTACAGCCAATACTGAGTTTTGAACCTTGTGGAGTAAACGTCATGGCAAAAACTGTAATATCGTAGTTCCAGCCATCAATCTGATTGCGGAAAGTGACGGGCAAACTCGTAATTTCTTTCAAGGCCGCAGGAATACTAAAACCAGCCGATGTAATCTTTATGATACGCCCCTGTGTTTGGGCATCGGCAATGGCCGACTCAATATCGGCTTGGGTGGGTTGTGCCATTGTTATGGTGGGAGCAATGAAAAAATGCTTCCCATCGTGGTGGGGCTTGAAAACTTCGTTAGATGTCTTGGCTGGATTATCACCGCCAAAGGCCAACAAAAAAGTGGATAAACACAAGATTATAAGGTGGATAATTCTTTGCATAGACGGTCCGCTGTTGCGGTTGTTTTGTTTGTTAAATAGGGTGGTATCTCAATACCAAAAATATATTTTCAAAATAGCGGTCAGTACGGTGATACTTTTGCTGAAACAAATGGTTTTTCGGTTTAATCTTTTTAAATTCTTACGTAAATCTAAATTGGCACGCTCAACGTGGTTTGTGCCATACTGCTTAGTATTATGGATTTTGTTGTTTATCAAATACCGATAATTTTTGAGTTTATCGGTGAAAATTTTCTTTGGTTTAGCCAGTTCTATGGTTTTTATGACTGTATTTAAGGTTTTATTAGTACGGCTACCGATAGTAAAAGTCACTATCTTTTTACTGCTTCGCTCCAGTGCCAATACAATCCAAATAGGCTTATCTTTCTTTTTGATGTATGTTCGGAGTTCATCGACTTCAAATTCTTTTCCTTTTACAATAGTTGGTTGCTCAATTTTTGCCGCAATTTTTCGAATACGCACTAAAACAGTGCTTGCCGAAATGCTTAAAAGCCTTGCTATTGAGCGAATCACAGCCTTCTTTTATCAATGCAACAATATTGGGGCTGGTGTTTGGCTCACAAGCCTTATAGGTATAATCTAACTGAAATCTTTTGTTGCATTCTTTGCATTTATACTGCTGTTTACCCAATATTTTGCCATTTTTTACAGTACTCCCACTACATTTTGGGCATCTGATAGACTCATCCCCAAATCTGTAACACGAATGCTCTAAGGATGCCATAATAATCTATATTTATTGGTGAAGATTTAATTTTATTCTTTAATCATTGATTTTTTGGCTTGAAATACTTTGTTTTAATGCTCAATTTCTTCTAAAATGTTTATCCCCAAATTTGGAACATCGCCCTATTTCTTCTTTCTCAAAAATGTGCAAAACTCCACCACTATCTAAAACAAATAAATGGTTTTTAGAAACTTCAATCTTCATCAGAATACCCATTGTTGAACCTTCGGGAAAGGTGTAAACCCAATCTAATTTTTTTGTATTTCTGTTGATTATCCCAATTTTGCCATTAAAAGCATCTAAATAGTAGAAATAATTATCATCATAGCAGTATCTTTCTAAATTTGGGCAAAAGGTTTGATGTTTCGTGCAATCTTCTAAAATGTAGAAGGTAAGTGTTGGTTCTGACTTATTTAAGTCTATTTCACCAAACACATCATAATGAAAACCAAATAATATATTCCGCTTTTCATCATAATTTAACCAAAAATGAGGCGACTGTTGATGTGGTTTTGTGGCTATGCCTATTATTTTATTAGGTTCAGTAAAAAGATGTTTTAACTCTCCCGTTTCTACATTTATTCCAATTATTGTTCCACTTGCTACATTCACCCATAAAACCTCATTTACCACACCCACAAAATGTTCCACTCTGCCTTCTTCCCATTTCTTGTCAAATTCATTGTACCAACGACCTATATCTGAAAGATGAAAAATCCATAGTGAAGTACCTGTGAAATAATTAATTATACTAAGTGTTCTTTTGTTATTTTTTGTATGAGCAATAATTTTATCACCATCACAAAAGAAAGGAAACATATCATTATTTTGTGATAAATCAGTTTTCCAAATAAAACTTGCATTTAAAAAGTCATACAAACATATTTGAGATTGAGTATAATCATCAGAATATAATATTGATACAATCTCTTTTGTGTTGAAATACAAGCATGAATCTACTAATGATGAGATATAACTTTCTGATTTTATATCGAAAATTTGATTTTTCTCTCATAAAAATATATGTTCATCATTATTAAATTCTCCACCAAATGGTGCATTGATAGATTTCTCATAAATCATACACATTTGTGAATCAAATACCCTTAAAGTTTCATCACTCAGTATGTAAGCTTGATTTTCTTTTACTTGGAACAGCTTGATTTTATCAATTTTATTTTTTTTTACAAACATTGCTTTAATTGGTTATAACGAAATCATAAATAGCATCACTAAGATTATTAACTTTTGCAAGAAATTGTTGAGTTGTTTGAACTCCAAATAATTGCTGGAACTTACCAATAGGATTTAAGGCATTAAAAATGGTGGGTACATTATTCCTAAACACTGTCTGCATTTTTTCTTTAGCTTGTTCTGGGGTTAACTTTTTAGCATTAAATACATAACGCAAATTCGATAAATTATTGATAGCAGACAAATAAGCAATAAATTGGTCAACATCAATTGGGGTTGTCTCTGCATAACTCTTGCACTCTACAAACCAAATAGCATTAGGGTTTGTGTTTCCAAGATAAATATCAAATTCTTTATCTTTATTTACAATCTGAGGTGAAACGTAACTAAATCTTCTATCTATCCATATAGCATTATCTGTAATACTATTATCAGCCATATATTTAAGCATGTGTTGCCCACCATCACGCTTATCTACTGCATTTCCTGCTAATGCTTCACCTTTCAAGAAACTACTTGTAAAATCAAGTTTACCATCATGATGTTGATAGCCTTCGATGGTATTGTTCAATATTTCATCTAAATTCGGGAATCGAGATGTCCAACTACCATCGGCAGGTATTGGGCAGGTATTACAAGGGCTATTGGTTGCATAAATTCTCAAAAACTGCTGAAAATCAGCAATCGTATTACTTTTAAAAATTGATTGTTTGGAAATATCTGCTCTAATTTCTTTTATTTTTACCAAAAGTGGGTAATCTTCTGAAAAGGCTGTACCTATATTTGCGGCATCGGTTATGGCTTTCCAAGCTCTCAATAATTCTAAATCAATACTACTAATATGATTTGAAAGAGCATCAGCATTACTTAAATTACTTAACAAATCCTCTAAAAAAGCATTGATTTCTGCCACTTCATAGCCATATAATTCTTGGCAAAGTGCATCTTTTTGGTTGGGGTTAAAATGTCAAAGAACTAAATTGCTTTTTAATTAAGCGGTTTCTTGTTTTTCAAAAATATAAACATTACCTTCTGACCCTTGTATGTACACATATTTTTCATCTACAACTGGGGCTGTATGGAGAGTTTCTTGATTTGCTAATTCCAACTCTTGAATTTCTAACATTCGGAGAGTTGCAACATCAAAAATTCCAACAATATTACAGCCCTCATAAATATATTTTGTTTCGTTTGGATTGCGTCTTTCGGCTGTAAAGTAAAACTTTCCCTCTGAATAAGTACTGGTAAGAATGCTTAGGTACTTATAGGTTTCATCTCGACGAATATCGTAGTACTGTTTAAATTTTTTGGATTCAAAATCTAAACAAAAATAGCCTGACTCTTGAAATACATGAAGTTTATTCACTTCAAAATGATAATGATAAATATCCATACCTAACCCTAAGAACTCCATATTATCAATGTTGTACCATTTACTTACTTCCCATTCTATTTGCCCAGATTCATTATTTAAAGCTACCATCCAATTGTACTTAACTTGGAAAAGAGTAAAATTTTCTTTTTCGGCTATAAACCTAATTTCGTTTCTTTGGCTAACTTTTATATCAAAATTAATTTCCCACTTTTGGTAAAGGTTTTTGCTATCTAAGCATATTAAATTGGACAATCTTCTATTTCTTAAAAAAATATTAGTGTGCGTTGATTTTATAAAAATAATCTCAAGCCCAAATTCTAATTGTTTAATATCTTTTCCTGTAATAATATCTATTATTGAAAAAACAGAACTCATGGTAGCTAATTGAGTAGAAAAGCTACAAAATAGATGATTATTAATAAAACCTTGAAAGTTCTTACTTTTCAAAACTTTTTCTTTTATATCTAAATCATATAAATTATAAATTCCACAATCATCAAAATAGTTAGTTATTAACCAATTATTAAAAATATAGCTGCTACCATAGGAGTTCTCAACAATAAATTGAGAAATTAAAGATTCATTAACATCTAATATTTTTAAATCCTCTCCCTCTTTTACTGCTATATAAATTTTATTTAATATTAAGTCTTGCTTAATTAAACCGTTTTCAATTTTTCTTAACTCATTCATATTAATACACTTTTATGAAATTATACATTGGGTTACTAACATCGGTTATCTGAATCTTGAAGTCAACCAAATCCCTAACCCCAAATAACGATATTATTTTATTTCTACCAATAGCATTAGTTTCTGTTTCATTCCACCATTCTTCTGCTTTATCTTTAAAAACGGTTTGTAATACCTCTTTGGCTTGGGTTTCGGTGATACGTCTGCCATCAAATATATAGTTTAAATTGCTCAAACTGGCAGCCTTTCGGAGGTATTCCTTTAGCTGGTTGGCAAAATAGGTACGCTTACTGGCATCATTCTTAAAAGTATTAACATAACTCTTACTCCATGATTTAAACTCAAAGTAATTGTTTCCTGCTTTTATATCATATCTACACTTACTACGAGTTTCTTCAGTGTCAGTATCGTCGTCGCCTGCATTATCAGCATCTGTATCATCTAAGGTTTGGTCAAATGAAACTGTACCCGTACTAAACATAAAGCTTTGGCTACGTAATACACGCAATTGAAAAGCAGCTCCAAGTACGGTTTTATAGGCACGTGGTTGTTTTAAGTCTGTCCATAAATTAGCTTCATTATAATTACCACTAAAGTATATAAGGTCTTTCATATATTCATCTCCAAACTGAGTATAGCTATTCTTGTTGATACAAGTCTCACATCTTAACCCTTTATGAGCAGCTATACTGGCTACAAATCCTGCGTCATGACCTATGTTATTCATAAAAGAAGGTACACTTTTATTATTTTTTGCTTCTGACAAAAGTGTAAAGTCTTTTTGATAATTAGTAGAAACGGTATTTTTTGCCTCATAAACTAACTTCCACGCCCTTACTAAAGCCACATCAATACTGCTTACATGATTACCAAGAGCATCTACATTACTTAAATCACTTAATAAATCTTCTAAGAAAGCATTGATTTCTGCCACTTCATAACCATATAATTCTTGGCAAAGTGCATCACTTGTTGCTTTGGGTATTTCAAGACATATTTTATTAAGTGCCGTAGCCTTTAGGCTGTAAGTGGCTTTTTTATCAATCAAACAAATCCAGTAATCTTTATTGCAGAGTGTGCAGTTGGGGTCTATATCTTCTTCAATAATAGTTTCAGTTTGTGGCACGGTCATGTTCAGTACATCGGAGGTTGTTTTTGAAAGCAAAGCCGTTAGAACAAATACCCTTTTGCCATTTCGGTTTTCATTTCTGCCAAAACCTATGTATTTATTCCCCGAAGCATCTTGTATTTGCTTCATAGAATAAAATTCACCAATATATCAAAGAACTGAATTTTGCTTTTTATGCTACTTCCTCTCTTTCAAAGATGTGTAAAGTGCCACCAGTATCTAAAATATACAGTTTATTATCATCAACTTGAGGCTTTTGGGCTAAAAATACTCCGTTTTGTAGGTCTAACTCTTGCCACCAAAGTAGTTCTAAACTATCATAAGCTAAAATACCAATAATAGTTGCTTCAGAAGTGCCTAATTTATTGGCAGTGAAGTAGATGAAATTTTCATGAAGGGTATAATTGAAAACACTGAAACCATGATTTTTTAGATTTGGTACTTCGCCGAAGCGTAGTAAGCTTACAGTTACTACATCAGCTTCTAAATAATAACTATCGCTAAAAGTACCACCTTTTAGGCTAAATATTTTACCGTTTTGCATGGTAGAATGATGTCCTTGAAGCAAACCCCAATCATCACGATTCCATAGGATTTCGCCTGTATTAATATCAAGACCCATTAAACCATAAGCATTACCAAATTGTAAACAAACTACCAAAACATCTTTGTGTACGCCTAAGAAATTTAATATTTTACCGTTGCGGTTGATTGTTGTTTCCCATGCATATTCACCTGTATAGAGAGACAGTGATGATAAAATAGTTCTAAATTTTTCAGTAAATAAAAAATTATAATGTCTTATAAATTGACTAAATACATATCTCTTTGGTAAAATCTTTAATAGTTTATAAGGATTTAATTGATATAATTCTATTTCAGCAGAGTAATATGATGTATCATTAAATCGCTCATAATTATTCCCTACAAGGAATGTATTATTTTGGACGCTATTTGAACTGAAAATTTTTGGAATATGCTCTTTTTTATAGGTTTTTGTATCGAGAGTTATTGTATTAACCCCATCTTCTGAATAGTGTAAATAATTATCATAAAAGAAAAATCCCTCAAATGAATGTCCTAAAACTTTATTATCATACATAAAACTCTCATCTTTTAATAATAAAGCTAAATTTTTACTAAAAGCTACATAATGTTTTACCTTTTCTATTTTTTTTATCAATTCAAATTTCATTTCTATTTAACTTTTATAAATTTAAATAAATCTTTATTGAGAGAATTTACCATTGTTACAAATTCACTTCTTGCTCTTATTTGCCATTGAGCAATGCTTTCTAATGGTCTTTGTGGTATTAAACTTCCCATCATACTGGTATTTGCCCAAATCTTATCAAAAACATCTTGGGTTTTATTCTGAAACAAAGTTTGGAATTTCAACTTAGCCGTTTGTAGTTTGTCTGCACCTGAAAGCTTTCTACCATCTAACCAGTACTCCAACTTACTCAAATCGGGTGCTACTTGCAAATAAGCTAAAAATTGTTGGTAAGAGTTGCTTGTTCCTGCTACAAAATCAGCAAAAGTGTCGGCATTGTCATCCCAACTTTTACATTCTACATTTGTACCACTATGTTTTTGAATATCCATCTTACGTTTGCCTACACCTGTGGATACCTCGAAGCCACTCACTTGGCTTTCAAATTCTACTGGATTTTCGTGCAAAACTCTCAGCATAAACGCCGTTGCTTCTACTTGGTTTACACCACCATTCTTAATTCCTTGGCTTCCTATTACAGTATTCCAACCACTTATACCTTGGTAATTTTCGACAAAATACTCAACATCTTTTAAATAAACATCCATTTTGTTTAGATAAGTTGCTCCGCCACTTCCACAAGTATTACAAGGTGTTCTTTCATTTTTCTTTATAATATCAACTAAACCATTCCTATCACCAAGTGCAGTTAGTATAGCTTGGTCTTGATACATATTTTTGACTTGATATAATACTTGCCAATCTTTTCTTACATTTTCATTACAGTTTGTAACTCCTGCACAACGACCCTCATAAACGATTTTCCAAGCTCTCAATAATTCCACATCTATACTACTCACATGATTTGAAAGAGCATCAGCATTACTTAAATTACTTAACAAATCCTCTAAAAAAGCATTGATTTCTGCCACTTCATAGCCATATAATTCTTGGCAAAGTGCATCACTTGTTGCTTTGGGTATTTCAAGACATATTTTGTTGAGTGCCGTTGCCTTTAGGCTGTAAGTAGCTTTTTTATCAATCAAACAAATCCAATAGTCTTTATTGCAGAGTGTGCAGTTGGGGTCTATCTCTTCCTCTATAATTGTTTCAGTTTGTGGCACGGTCATGTTCAGTACATCAGAGGTTGTTTTTGAAAGCAAAGCCGTTAGAACAAATACCCTTTTGCCATTTCGATTTTCATTTCTGCCAAAACCTATGTATTTATTCCCCGAAGCATCTTGTATTTGCTTCATTATTTCGGCACCTTTGGCATCTTCTACCAAATCGCCAACCTTTAAGCCGCCAAATCCCTCACCCAGTTTTTCAATTTCAGGGGTTGATGTTTTAAACCCATCAAGAATTGATTGTGCCACTGGCTCTTTGCTTGCTACCCCCGTGTAGGTAAATACTCCCGAGCCATCGGCTTTTCGTACGAGGGCAAACTCGGGGCGTATCTTATTAAACACTTTAAGTAAGGCTTTGTCAATGGCATTGTTGGCCGTGTTCTTCAGAATCTTGCCAATTGTAATAAACTTATTGGTATTAAATAAATCGGCCGCCTTCGTAGTAAATTCCGACATCCTCGTTCCTATCTTACCAATAGTGGTTGTCATTTTATCAAGGGTGTTTATCTCGCCCGCACCAAAAGCCCATAAGGCAATATCAAAAGCCCATTTTCCTTTTGTATAATAACAACAGGCACTTTCAGCATTCAAACCTTCACAAACATTATGATTCCACCATGTATCTAAACCTGCACTCACATAGCCCTTTAGCTGTTCGCCCATTGTTTTTAGAGCCTCAAATCCGCCCCCATACTGTGCAATTTCTCCGATGAGTTTAAAATCATCTAACATTGCTTTTCGTCGGGCTAAACAATCAGCCGAAGGAGTCAAATACTCAGTTGGCTCAACCAAACAGTAGGCATTTGTTAGTATTCCTTTCAAGTACTTCATGACACTAAATGCTCCATCAACCAACTCAACTGTGCCATCCATTGCACCTGCCGCAAAGGCTATAACATTACTGATTGGATTATCTTGGTCCCACAAGCATCGAGGTACAACCGTTTTAGTACCTACCACACAATTACTGGTTGGATTTTGGTATAAAATACATTCCTTAAGTAGTTTTAATAGTATTTCAAAATTCCCCTGATTACTACTACCCAAAGCACTTGTCTGTGCTTGTCGGAAATCAAGTAAAAGCTGTTTAATCGCTTTCAGATTATCATTACTAATACTTTTTCCACTCTGAATATATTTGGTCAAATCGGCTTGTAAGAATGATTGGTAGGTTCCGTCAGACATCATTTCTTCTACCAAAATATCAATATCGTCTATGAGTTTATCACCTTCGGCGTTGGAGGCATAATGGTTAATAAACTTACCATTACCCAGCAAATCTTCGAAGAACTTATGACCAGTTCGGTAGAAATCCCGTGGCAAATGCCCTTCCACACATGAGGGTTTGCAATTAATTTTACGAGTTGAAAGAATCGTACATGGCTTTTGTTCGGGATTTTCGTAATATTCTTGCTTGTAGAATCCAGTAAATTGATTAGGGTTATTTTTACTGAATAACATATAATATTTATCCAGCCATTTTTTTTTTTTTTTTTTTTCAACAGCTGTAATATTAAGTAAGTTACCCTCTACTCTGGCGGTCATGCCTTTTAGCATAATCGTTGTAGGCAAATAATTGGCATCATACTGTACAACTACTCTTGAGCTTGCACCAATTCGAGCATTGGCTTCTACAATGATAAAATTCCCGACTACTTCGGTATCGTTATCGTCATTTTCAATGATAGCTGTTGTGGTTGCAATTACCTTTAAATAATCTCTCACGTTAAGCGTATATGTGCCTGCTCCCAAATCTCTAAACCATTGGCTGGTTTGGTAGTTTATGCCGTCTTTACTATATTCATAAGGAGGTACTCCACCAGTGGCTGAAACATTGACACTGCCATTGTTTTGGCTGCACGAGGCATTAGTTGGTGTGGCATTTAGTACTAATGTTGGCGGTTTTATGAGCGGTAGCAAAGTATTTGCTACACTGCTGTATGTGCTAAGTATGTTAGAATTAAATTCAGTAGTACAAATATTACCCGTAATACTAACTGTTAGTTGGTTGACGAGTCTTTCGATGTTTTGGTCGCTCACAAAACTTTGGGCTATTACCGTAAGGTCGGTCGGGAACGTCACACTACTTAGTTTAGCGTTATTTTTTAGGGTTGTAATCAAATGTTCTAAAAACTGTTTTACGCTTGCAGTTGTATAATTTCCGTTGACATCTTTGCCTACGGCAGTTTGACTGATAATATCGCTTATCAATGGCTTCAAGAAAATCGACATTCCTTTATTGAGTGCGATATTGCATGAATTGCAAGTAGTACATTCGGCGGCTGCACTTTCGTCGGCTATGATGGCAGCGTAGGTTTTGGTATTATCTATAATAGGAGTGGTAGTGGTTTGTTGGGTAGTGGTACGAACATTTGTACTGCTTGGCGATGATTTGAGATTGATTGTTCTTACGCAGTCACTATTGTTAATTCTACAAAATACACGAATAATATCGTAATTTCTGAGGACAGAATTTTCGTAAATAGTATTACCATCCATATCTTTCCATGAGAGGTTTTCAGTAGGGCATCCCACAGTGAAGATTGTTCGGGGTTGGTTTAGGCTGTTATAAAAAGTTGTCTTTTTTTCAGAAGACCCAATAGCGGAAACACTACTTGGAGTTACAATATTTGCTGTAAAATCTTCACAAAAGCCCTCTAATGTAATACTTTTAGTACATAATGGTCTGGTGCAACCTAATGTATAGGTAGTGAGTTCTGCGGGAATATTAACCTCAAAAGTGTTAGAACTTTGTGAACGTCCTCCCCATGTAATTAATCCAATACAGTTAGAAACCGTAACAATTTTCTTTGTTTTATCAAAATTATCTCTTATTTCAGAATCGAAATTGCCATTCCGATTATAAATATTATTGCATGTTAAAACATTGATTGCTACAGTGTTTGAAGTACAGTATTTATTCCCATCATCGCAAATTGCATAATAAGTAGAATTTAATTGTGGCCTAACAAGATTTGACCCTGATGAAAAAGAAACAGTACCACTGCAATTACCACTGGTTGATAATGTAATAGGTTTTGTATCTGATTCAGTGTAGTTATAATCAGAAGCAGAAAGCTTAAAATTATTTGTACATTGTGTATTCAGTGTAAAAGATGGTTTTACAACAGCACATTGAATGTTAGTAAAACCATCTGCTTCGCAAGTAACTTTGTATGTTTTTTCTGATTCTACCCTAACGGTTATTGAGTTGCTTATTTCTCCTGTATCCCACTTTAATTTACCTGTGCAATTATTAGCGGTAATGGTAACATTACTATATTTATCGGCAGTTTCAGACACTGGAGATACCGAGAATGTTGGGCATTGTACGGCCTTAGGTGCAATGAATACCGTAACAGGGTTAGAACATTTGGTGCTTGAACAAGTTGCTGTATAAGTTGTGGTTACATCTAATTTAATATTGATAGTCGCTCCTTTTCCTAAGCCTTTGTTCCATGTTACTTCACCAGAACATCCAATCGCACTCAGAACCACATTATTGTAGCTATCTTGTTTGCTGCTAACTTTAAAGTTATTACAATTAGGCGGAACAAAAGTTACAGTTGAAGATGCCGAACATTGGCGGGTTTCATCAATCTTACAGGTAACACTATATTTTTGGGCTTCGGTAGTTGGTATCACTGAAATACTCGTTGCATTACTACCATTCGACCAAGTTAAAGTACCTAAACATTCGCTTGCTTTTAGTATTACAGGGTCAATGTTTTCAAAGATTTCGTTGAAAGGGCTAATTATAAATTTATTGCAATCCAGTTCAATTACATCAATTGTGATTGCTGCTCTTACGGTATTACATTTTGAGTCGTTTGGCGTACAAGTAACTGCATAATTTGTTTTTTCAGTAGGGCTTACAACTAACTGTCTAATATTTTGCCCATTATGCTCCCATTTAATTGTTCCATTTGAACAACCTACAATGGTAAGAGAGAGACTGGTGCCTTTTATTATTTTTTTGAAGCTGGATGTTATTTCTAATTTTTCAAATATGCAGTCTTTGGTAGATTTTAATGGATAAGAATCAAAACATGTTTTAGTAACCCCATTAATAGTTTTGACGCATTTAGCATAAAAAGTTATAGGTGTTGTTCCAAGACCATTGATAGCAAAAGTATTATTTTGATAGGTATAAGTTGGCGTACACTTTTCGCAAGCAGACCAATATACATTACCACCTTCACAACCTGCAACAGTAAAATTGGCTGCCCAAAAGCTATCATAATATATTGGGTCATTAATTTTAAAACTTATATCTGAGCAATCTGTACTTGTTACACCGATAGTGATAGATTTTGAACAATCTAATGGTTTACAATATGCGGTATAGGTTCTTTCTCCACTCGGCTTTGTAGTATAAATTCTACCTCGTAGATTAATAAATGGTGTATCAGACCACTCTACATCATCATTTGGGCAACCACTGGCAGTTAGGGTCACAGACTGACCTAATTCTATTATTTTAGCAGAAGAAGTTAAATTAAATTGACTACATTTAATGTCGATTACTCCAGTTGCAGATGTATTGTATTTTGGTACATATATGCTATATGAATAAATATCTCCTGATATTAGTTTACCAATATTAACTTTTGGACTTTGTGGATTTGTAAAATATAATTTTTCATTTCCATTTTTATCCTTAATTCTTACCTCTATGGTATAACCATATTCTTTTGGATAATCCCATTCAAGTAAAACAGTTCCATCGGATTGTAAGCTATACCTTACATTAGTAGGAGTAGGATTGGATGACTTTTGAGTATCAAATAACCCTACCCCGTATTTATCCACCACATCATCACCCACATAGCCTTCAATCTTAAAACCATATTGGCTTTTTTCTCTCAGATTCTTGAGTTGCAAGCGGTTTCCTGTTACCGTTTCAAGCAATTCCCCACCATCGGCGGTTTTATAGCTAATTACGTATTTCGTAAAACGTGGGTCGCCTTGCCAAGTGAGGGTGGCATCATTGTAGCCAATATTGGTCGCCAATACATTTTGTATTCTTGGTGGTTTAGGCGTGTTTTCTTGCTGTAATACCTTTATTTTCTCAATAATGGCATCAATTTTTTCTTTCAGATTTGGGATAGACGGATAACTTGGTCCGTTTTTGATGTTTGGAATATCAGTATTCAATTGATTAATGATACCGTCCATCTCATCTATTATTTCCTTTATTTTTGGGTTGCTATCATGCGGAACGCCGCCCGCAGAAAAGGCTTCTGTAAATTTGTCTTTCCAATTGCTTGTAGCCACCGAAATACCTTTGGCAATCACACCCAAATCTTGTCTTTGTTGAGTTGTGGGAGTAGTTGTCGGGGGGGGAGTGAGGCTAACATATTCTTTGATAGCTTTATCCAAATTGCCATGAAATACCGTAGGGTCAGTTAGTTTGATGATTTTTGAAACAGCATCTACCTTTTCGTTTTCCAAGTCCCTTTGGTTGATTGGGCGTGTTCGGAAGCCATTCTCAGGAACATCATACACACAACCGCCTTTGGCATTTGGGTCGTCTGTTTTCCATGCCTTTATCCCTTTAAATTCGACTGCCATAAAAGCATTGTCAAGGAAAGGTAACTTTACCAAACCTTTGCCAGCTAAGGCTGTTCCACCAGAAACCTCTGTAACCAAAACAGCATAATCATAAATACCCAAAACATCGCCTACTGCTAAAGAAGCTAAAGGTATTGTTCCTGTTGGAATTTGTGCGGCTGGGTGATTAGGACTACAACTTTCGTAGGCATCAAAGTTATTAACACACACGGGTTTAATGATTTTTGTCAATACCTCATTAACTGTCTCCACAGGTCTTGGCGTACCATCGGCATTGATTTCTATACCAATGGTATAAGGGTCAAGGATAGTAGGTTCTAAGATTTCAGGTTCTTCTTCATCAAACTCCGAATCATCGATGGTAAATGTTTCTGGTTCAGTACTTGGGTCACCCGAAGGTACAATATCTCCCGCTCTAAGTGCAGCCATAGTGTTGGTATTATCCCCACAAGCCGAACTTAGTTTAAACTCATAGTCTGTTTTATCTTTCAATCCACTAATGACAGCACTGTTACCATTGAAAGGTACAGAATTCCAAATCTTAGCATCTGGGGTTTTATACCAAGCCGTGATAGGGTAGGTCTCAGCATCTTCGGCACTGGCTTCACAGGTCAACTCCACTCTTCCTTTGCCAATCGGATTAATCACCATACCTTCGGGAGCTACGCAGGGCTTCCCGTAGCTAAAAGTAACCACTTGACTTTTTCCCTCATTTTCATACTCATCGGCACCATTGGCATCTTCTTCTTGTACTTGTACGGCATAACGTTTACCCTTTTCAAGCGGAATGTTCCCCGCTCCGTAGCTGAAATAAGGGGTAGTAGTAGTAATTTCAATCGGTTGAATGCCACTGTTGGCTACCATATTGGGGTCATCATCGCCATCGGTTAGAGGGTAAATTCTAAGTTTATAGGTTTTGCCTTGGGCGGCATTCAAGGAAGCTGTGCTGCGGCTGGTCCAAGAAAACAAAACATTTTGGGGTGTAGTGAGGGGTAGAACAGCTCCATCCTGTGGTATATTGATGATAGGCGGATAGTTTTTGAAAACATTCATCAAAGCCATTCCTGTATTCGATACCTGTCGATTACGGTCAACCTCGTAGGCTTCGACCGTCCAAGTATAGAGCCCTTCGGGCAAGCGTCCACCATTATATAAAGTACTGATGTCCACCCCATCCACAACTATATTAGAGATATTGAGATACTCGGCTAAATCACTGGCGGTTAGCATTCTTGATTCTCCAGGAATCAGTTTGATGGTCTGACTCGGAATAAAGCCATCCACGGTGCGAATATCGACCCCAACACCCGATAAACGGATTTTTAGATACACATCCACCGCAGGTTTGGTCAGGTCTTTGAGCAATAAATGCACTTTGAACATCTCATTATTGGTACTAATCTCTGACCATTTCAACGAATAACTCGGCTTGACAATGGGCGTACAAGTAACGGGGTAATTCTGACTCCATGCCTCGGTTGAAAGCATAAGAACCAAAAGTGTTAAAAATGTTCTGAAAAACTTGGTAATGGATGGTATGTTAGTAAAAATCCTCATAAATATTCGTATGTCTTTTTTGATACCTAAGCATCAAAATGATTGGATGTTTATTTTTTTGCAGCCTTTGCTTTCGGACTTAGAGCATGTGTAAAGCGATACGCATAAGCTAAAGTAGCTGTCAGTTCTTGAAACGAAGGAGGGCTGTAGCCTTGGGGCCTTCGGTTGTCAGAAAAACTTTGTTTATCTAAATAAATGATGTTCAAGGTCAAGTTATGTTTCTTTTGGATGGCATAACTCAAGCCTAATCGTCCACTAAGAATAGTGTTCACGGCTTTTCCTTGAGCCATCGAACTGCTATACATGAAGCCCATCATACTACTTAGATTATTTTTAAACTCTTTGCTCAATGTCAGCGAAGGCCCCCACATCAAATCATTGAAAGAAGCCACCTCATTTTTACTCACATTCATCGCTCCTGCCAAATTGAGTTTTTGACTCTTGATACCATAGCCATAATTGGCCGAAAGATTATAGAGTTTCACGGAATTATCTTGTCCACCTTGTTGGTCATTGCCATTTTGATAAATCAAGTTGATAGCCAAATTCTTGCTAATGTCTTCCGATGCCGACGGCAAAGCGAAATTCATCATAGCCGTGATGTTTTGGTTGATTTGTCGAAAATTCAGCGTATCGAGGGCATCATAAGGTGTAATTTGAGTCAAATACTCAAAACTTGAACGAAGGTTAGAATAACTCAAAAAGTTGGAATACGAGAAATTCAGACTTGTTTTTTCCGAGGGTTGGAGAGCCACATTGGCCATCCCCACGAATCGACTGAGGGTTTGTAGTTTATCTTTATTCAAATTATCTCGTTGCAAACCTACATTGCCATTGATAGAAACTTTACCTTTTTTGATTTGTGTAGCTACTTTAGCCGTGATATTTTCGAGGTTATTGTTGAAATAATACGCTCCCAAAGTACGGTATTCGGGGTCTACTCGGTTATATTCCACCCCACTCGTAAAACCCTTGCCTTTGTAATCCATTCCCAAACGAATAGCTTTGCTGTAAGTGGTGGAAGCATTGAGGGGTAATAAACCCGCATACGAATTCAAAAATGTTTTTTGTCTGGCTCCTTCCGTTGCCCGCATATCGGTGGTCATGCCCGAAAGAGCGATTTCCGATTGAATACTGAGTTGTTTGCCAATGCCCTTTTTGAGTTTAAGTGAGGTTGCCACATTGGCCTGCGGAAAAATGCGTTGGGCATCTAACGAATAAGGCAAGGAATGGTACTGGTCTTTAGCCGTAAATAAAATAAGCTCGGCCGCATCTTTTTCTTTTTTTATGCCCAGCATCACCCCCACACCAAAACGCTTAAAAGAAGGCTGGTTGTTACGAACGGTGAAAGCAGTATCCAGTCGAGTCGCCTTCTTTAGATGACCCAGCATCAAACCTCCGTAAAACTGAGCCTTTGTGGCATCTTTGCCTTTAGGTTTATACTCCACTCCAATCCCATCGTAGCGATGAGCCGCCAGTGTATAAGGAGAAAAATTCAAGGCACAAGTACCGATATGCAACGTCCAAGCTTTGTAAGTGGGTTTCAAAACCAAACGATTAAAAGGTTGAGTAAAACGGGATGCCGCCCATCGGTAATTTCTATCAAAAGGATGAGCAAAGCGGACATTTTGATTAGAAAAACTAAACTGCACAGGCATTTTTATTTTACCCAAAATATCCAAGGTCAGATTGCCGCTGTACAAAAAGTTCAGTGGCACTTGTCTATCCGCAATGCCCCAAGCATTGTAGTAAGTATGATTAGCCGTGATGCCCCCATTGACTTTGATACCTCCATTAAAAAGGTCTTTCACCCGAAAGTTCTTTAACTTTTCCAAGTCTTGGGCATGGCTTTTTTGTAGGACAGTGGCTACAAAAACTAAGATATTGAATAGAATGACTATCTTTTTCATATGCTGCGATGGACTAATCAATGATGGCAATCCTTGTTTGGTTGACGGAATCTTCACTTCTGACAATGAGCAGGTAATTATCTGACTTCACTTTCACATCCATGTCCAAGATGTGTTGTTGTTTGGCCTCACTCAGCGTTGTTTTATAGACCGTTTGCCCCGAAGAAGCCCGCACCAAACTCACTTCAATGGGTTTGGCTCGCACCAAATCCACCGTGACACTAAACTTTCCATAGTTGGGGTTCGGAGAAACTGCCACCTTACTGATGAGTTTGGTCTTATCATAACCCAATCGGGGGTCTGTTTCGTCAACATCTTCGAGTTTGAAAACCTTAATATCATGCTTGACAAGGGTGATACAGTCGCCCAGAAAGGCTTGCATCTGAACCACATAGTCCCCTTCATTGACAAAAGCAAACTTGATGCGTTTGATATTTTCTTCCATCTTGTCAGCTTCGGCGGGTAATGTCCAAATTACCTTATCAGGAATCGGTTTGGTGATGTCCAATGCCACCACTTCATCACCAACAAATACTTGCACGGGCAATAAGAAATCCGCTTTCAAAGCCTTGTCATTATTGACGAGTTCATAGGCGGCCTTTACTTCACAACCCGAAGCATTTTTGACCGACACACTGTACATACCCGCCACTGAAGTCGTCAAGGTTTGTTGGTCTTTGCTGAGTTGAATGCTTTCTTTAAATACCACATCTGCCAAAGGAATCACTGAGCCATTCAGGTACCACTGAACCGTCTGATTCGGGTTATTGGCGTTGAGTATCAACTGTTGCCCTTTACATACTTCTTTGGGTAGTAAACTCGTAAAGTCAATGGCATTGAGCTTGTCAGGCACGGGCACTTTAACCGAGGTCTGGAGCTGACAACCATTGGCATCTTGCAGAGCAATCGCATACGTACCCGAAATCAGTTTATCAAAAACTATTGCATCCGTCAGTGGTGTGATAGTTTGCTGGAATTGAGCCTTATAGGGTGGGGTTCCGCCTTTCATCGAAAGTGTAATGGCTCCATTGGCATCCCCCACGCAAGCAGGGGTTACCACTTTCTCTTCTGTTGCACTCAAAGGTGTTGGCCACTTCAATAACACACTTTTGATATTGTCTTCACATTGTTTGGCATCCAAAACCTTGAACGTATATTCCGCTTGACTGAGTCCCTCAAAAAGTCCCGTTTGGTTCTTCGATATGTTATCTCGAATGAAAGTATAGCCTCCATTGCCTCCCACGGCCTTAACTTCGATGATACCATTTGCTTCCCCCGCACACAAAGGATTGGCTTGCTTGACAAGGCTCATGAGCAGCTTGTCGGGTTCTTTCAACGTAATTTCCGTCTTCTTGAAACATTGGTTCGCATCTTTGACATAGATTTGGTAGGTACCAACTTTTAGGTTCAGAAAGAGCGGTTTATCTTCGTAGATTTTATCATCCAACGAATAAATAAAATTAGGTGTTCCGCCCGTGGTATTAATCAATATGGAGCCATTGGCTTCCCCAAAACAACGAATCAAATCTTGGTTGATGGGAAATAGCTTCAACTCATCGGGTTGTTTCACTTCCACATTTTGGGTATAAATACAGGCGTTCTTATCCCGAACCGTCATCAGATAATTCCCCGCAAAGAGTTGATTAAACTCAGTGCCCGTTTGGAAAGTCTGCTTATTCAGAGCGTATTCATAAGGTGTGGTTCCCCCCAAGGCAAAGGTGTTGATTTTGCCCGTTTGGTCACCATAACAATCATTGGTCTTGACCGTAAAACTGGCCTTTAGCAATTCGGGTTCTGACAAACTTGTACTGAGCAAAAACGTACAATTATTGACATCTTTTCCCGTGACATTGTAGGTCCCAGCCTTGAGATTCGTAAAAATGGGGGATGATTGAAACGTAGTATTATCCAGCGAATAACGGTAAGGTTGGGTACCGCCATTGATGCCTACTTCCAGTTTTCCCGTTTGGTTCTCAAAACAAGTCAAATCACTTTTGGACACCAAGTTCAAAGACAAAGGAGCGGGTTGGTCAATGGCTTGCGTGGTGGTTTTGACACAACCTTTGCTGTCTTTGACATAGACCGTAAAGTTTCCCGCTGGAAAAGCCGTCAAGAGTGTGGCGTTCTGGTAGGTGCTATTATCCCTAGAATATTGATACGGACTCGTGCCACCCTTAGCGGCCAAGGTGATGGTGCCATCGCTGCTGCCGTTGCAAAGAGCATTGCTAAAAGCCGCCACCGAAGGCACCAGTAGAGTGGGCTGGGTGATGGTGATGACGGTCGAAGTTTTGGTACAACCATTGGCGTCTTTGACCCAAAACTGGTAGGTGTTGGCCTTTAGTCCCTCAAAAACGTTGGTACTCACAAAGTTGGTACCATCTATCGAGAACGTATAAGGAAGCGTTCCCCCCGAACCAATGACTTGTCCTTTGCCATCACTTCCCGCAAAACACGACACCTCTTGCAGGACACTCGAAGCAGTCGTTACCAAGGTAGGTTGGGTCAGGGTTGGGTTTTGAGCAAAACTACAACCATTGTTATCTTTGACCGTCACGGTATAATTCCCCGCCGAAAGGTTTATAAAATCATTACCCGATTGGTAGTTAGTGCCATCCAAAGAATATTGGTACGGACTCACCCCGCCCGTTCCGACAATACTAATTTTGCCCGTTTGGTCGCCGTTACAAAGATTGCTTTGCAGCGTAATATTGGATTGTAAAAGTGTCGGTTGGCTCAAAGTTACTCGAATACTATCCAAACAGCCAATGCGGGTTTGGGCGGATATTTTGTAGGTTCCTGCACTCAAACTACCAAAATTGCCATTTGACGAAAAGCCGCCATTATTGATGGCGTAGTTGAAGGGTCCCATGTTATTATCACTGAAGGCATTGATAAAACCATTGTTGCCCCCAAAACAAGAAATATTTCCCAAAGCCGATACTTTCAAATCCGCTCGATTTTGCTCTTTGATTTCGACGCTAACCACACTTTTACAGGACAAGGGGCTATCCTGAATCGTAATGGCGTAAGTATTGGGTGATAAATTATTGAAGGTGCGATTGCCCGAAAAATTACTACCATCCATGGCCAAACTATAGCCTCCATTACCACCAGTAATATTGTCAATGCTCAGATTGGCTGTTGGAATTTGACAGCTGATGGGGTTGATTGTATAAGTAGCCTTGATGCTATTGGGCAGCTCTAAATTCACGGCTTCGGTATAGGCACACAAATTATCGGTGACGGTAATGTAATAA
This sequence comes from Cytophagaceae bacterium, assembly GCA_027488335.1. Lineage (GTDB taxonomy): Bacteria > Bacteroidota > Bacteroidia > Cytophagales > Spirosomataceae > Emticicia. The sequence continues at coordinate 19,983 of JAIYBU010000206.1, read as the reverse complement.
GAACCATTGGGTAAATTAGTAAAACTATTATTCCCCGAAGCCGATGTTTGATTACTAATGCGATAGACATAATTTCCCTGTCCCCCTCTCACATTATTGACCACAATACTTCCATTGCCCGTCACACAATCCGTTGGTAGGGTTTTGGCAATGTCAAATCGAATGGGACTACTCTTGGCAATAATCGTCACAGGAAAATCTTTTGAGCAAGAATTTTGGTCTCTGTAATTGACCACATAATTCCCTATTTTGAGGTTATCGAAATAGCCACTGCCATTGGCAGCGGTAGCCAATCCATTGCCATTGAAATCCGTTCCCGATAAACTGTAAGTAAAAGTACCCGTACCACCCGAAGCTCCCACTTTGAAGAACCCAGTGGCATAACTGGCACAATCAACATCTTGTTTTTGAAGCAAAGAAATAGTCGTATTGCTTGGTTCAGTAAGTGTTACGCCAATATTCGTTGAGCAATTATTAGCATCCTTGCCATAAATGGTATAATTTCCTGCCGATAAAGTAGTAAATGTTCCCGAAGATTGGAACGTTGAATTATCTTTTGAAAATTGGTAAGGACTCGTTCCCCCCGACAAAACCGCTTGAATACTTCCCGTATTATTTTGATAACAAGTTAGATTGACTTGGGAAGCAATGCTCACTTGCAAAGCTTGGGCGGGTTGTAAAATATCGACTGAAATAGGTTTGATACAACCCGCATTGTCTTTGACGGTCAATACCGAAGTTCCCGCTGCGAAACCACCAAAAGCCCCCGAAGCCTGAAAATTGCTGCCATCCTTAGAAAAAGTGTAAGGAGCAATGCCCCCCGTGGCTGCAATGCTGGCAGTGCCGTTACTACCACCAAAGCAGGAAACGGCTGTTTTACCGCTGACACTCGGCACGATATCGGTCGGTTGGGTCAGCGTCAGACTGCCCGTGGTTTTGATACAGCCATTGGCATCTTTCACCCAAAAGCTGTAAGTCCCGATGGCAAAAGAAAAATTAGCACCGCTTTTATACGCCGTGTCATTGGATGAATAAGTATAAGGACTGGTACCCCCACCCGCCAAGACATGGATGCTGCCATCATTGCCACCAAAACAAGTCACGTGTTTGGTGATACTCGGCGTAGCCGTCAGCACCGTTGGCTGATTGACCGTGACGGTTTGACTATTCAAACATCCCCGACTGTCTTTGGTTTGAATGGCATAGCTACCCGCTGATAAAGTTCCGAATATTCCCGAAGCAACAAAATTGATGCCATCTTTTGAATATTGATAGTTGGGCGTTCCCCCGCTTCCCACTGCCACAATTCGGCCCGTTTGGTCGGCATGGCAGAGATTATGGGTAATGGTAATTGCTGCCGAGACAAGACTGGGTTCGCTAACGGTGGTATTTATACTTACTCGACAAGCTTTGCTATCTTGGGCATAAATGGTATAGGTGTTGGCCGCTAAAGCACTGAAAGTACCTGAGCTTTGGTAAGTACTATTATCTTTTGAAAAAGTATAAGGTCCCACTCCTCCCGTAGCACTGACCACAACCTGTCCCGAATTATCCCCATTGCAAGTCAGGTTGGTAACAACGGGGCTACTGATAACAATGGCAGTGGGTTGTAAAATACTGGAAGTGGTGGTTTGGGTACAACCTTTGGCATCTTTGAGGGTAAAGGTATAAGTTCCCGCCGTCAGGGCAGTAAAACTGGAATCCGCCTGAAAAGTAGTCCCATCTTTCGAGAACTGATAAGCCTTGGTTCCACCATTCACTTTGAGCTTCACTACTCCCGTATTGGCACCATTACACAGCACATCTACTTTCGTATCAATACCGACGCTTAAAACAGTCGGTTGAGTAATGCTTAGAATCGCACTTTCTTTGATACAGCCCTTGGTATCTTTGACCCAAAACTTATAATTATTCACCCCCAGATTGGCAAATACATTGGAATTGACGTAGGTTGTCCCATCTTTAGAAAATTGGTAGGCTGGCGTTCCTCCCGAAGTATTGAGGGTAATACTACCATCGGAGCCACCGAAGCAACTGATAGACTGAATATCGGGATTAATACTCAAATCACTCGGTTGGGTAATGACTTGCGAAGCCACATTGACCGTACACAAATTATCTTTGACCTTCACGGTATAAGTACTGGCACTCAGTCCTGTGAAGACGTTTCCTGCAACGAAGTTGGTTCCATCAATCGAATACTGTACCGCTCCCGATGGCGAACCTGCTGAAGTAATGGTAATTGAACCCATATTTCCTCCGAAACAGCTCACATCTTGACTGCTTACCGTAGCACTCAGTGTACTATTGATACCGATACTCTCACTGAGGCTTTTGGTACAACCCGCCGCATCTTTGAGCCAAAAGGTGTAAGTACCCGCCCCCAGATTGGAGAAAGTATTGGAAGTTTGATAATTGGCATTATTGATACCGTATTGTAAAGTACCAATTCCCCCCGAACCGTTGAGTGTAATCGAACCATTGTTTTCGCCCACGCAATTGGCATTATTTTTAGTAGCCGACGAGAAGTTTAAGGCCGCATTTTCTGATACAGTGATGGCTTTTGTGGTTTCACAGCCTGAGGCATCTCTGACTTTGATGCTGTAATTTCCCGCACTGAGTCCACCAAAGACATTGCTACTCTGAAATGCCCCGCCGTTTTTGGCATACAAAAAGCCTGATTTCCCGCCATTGACATTGACGGTGATACTTCCCGTGCTGCCCCCATTACAAGCCACATTGACCACACTCTCGCTGATGCTCATATCATCGGCCACGCTGAACTGTTGACGGGTATTGAGTACCCCATCGACAATCACTCCCACCCATTGACTACCCGAGTTACTGGGTTGCCAAGTTACTCCCGTACCGTAAGGCAATACGCCACCATTGGAAATACTACCACTGGAAGATGTGTAAACCACCGAACGAGCCACGGTCTTTTTGAGTACATTATCAATGTAGAATTTGAAATTGGCTCCGTCGTAGGTGATTTTAAAGGTGGATGCACTGAAATTTCCCGTCTCGGTGCTTTCAATGGTGCCATTATACGTGTATTCTTTGATATTGACGGTATTATTGTTTCGCATGCGGAAACCGATGGCACCCATCGTTACCTCCTGGACGTCGAAAGGTAAAACCCCATTGTGCTGGTATTCTAAACTAAAAGGACTACGACCCGAGAAGTTGGCATAACTGGAAAAAGCCACACCACCATTATAAGTAATCGAACCATTGCCATTAATACTATACGCAATCGGATTAACCGAGCCTTGTAAATCAGCCCCAACGATTCCACTATTTAATGGATTGCCATTGATGAGAAATTTACCCGAAGTATAAGAGGCACCAAAACTACTCGTACCCACATAGATATTGTATTTGTGTAAGCCGTGGGCATTGATATTGATTGGTTCACACTTACCCACATAAACGGGACTGGATAATCGACCGTAAGGAGCTGATTCATCCGTCGAACCAATGCCATTGCCCGAATAGCTACTGCCATTAGGCACTTCTACATACACATAATCATCTTCGACCGTACGGGTAGCGGCCACACTTCCGCAGGCATCTCGGACTTCAAAGGTATCACCTGGTTTGAGTTTACCAAAATCAAAATTGATTTTACAGATACCATAAGCACAGAAGTCTTCGGTATAATCGACGCCTCTGACCCACTTGACATTATTGACCCAAAACTGGATGCCATCGGCTTGGTAACAAACCTGATTGAAAGCTGTCGCCCCCGTAGCGGTGTATTTGATGGGAGGAAGATACAGCTTATTTTGGGCGGATGCCCCATGGGTGCTTGCACCGAATACTCCTACGAGCAGTAAGAGCCAAAGAAGTGGTCGTAAAAACATGAACTTGTGTAAATTTATCTTACTCTTTTACAGCAATTTGTAAATCAGTCTGGAATGAATACTGAATCTTTTTTTGGGGTTCGGAGAGCGAAAAATGAATGGCATACGAACCCGCTTGGATGGCATCGGGTAGTTCGATGCTCAAGGTTTGTTGGGTGGCATCATAGATACCATTTTGAATGTATGTTTTGGCTACTCCAACCAGATTTACTTGATAGAACCTCGCTTCTATAGCCTCAAAATGACTGGTAAGAAACGAGAGTTTCTCGGATTTCTTATAAAAGGCTTGGGGTTGAACAATGCTCATCACAAAAGGTAGGCTGGGGTCATAAATGTTGATGGACTTTGCCAGCGTTCCACTGAGTTTTTTCTCCGAAGCATTATGGATTTTGACTGCATATTCGCCAATGGTCACATGATTGGGGATAATAAAACCCAATTGATTACCAGTGGCTTTGGCCATGGGCAGTTGATAAGTAGTATTGAGATGTTGTAATTGGCATAAAAAGTTGTATTGGCTCGCATCTAAGTATTTCCCCTCTAACCAGAGCGTATCGCCTTTGCGTAGATTGATTTTGGGAATGGCGGTTAGTTGGGGGCTGGGATAAGCTACCCAAACCTTGGCATCCGAAACCACCATTTGGTTTTTGACTTTGACTTTGATGCGATACAAGCCTGGGCTTTGCTCAGTGTCAGTTATTAGCTTGATTTGGGTGGAATCAATCAATTGGTGTTTGAGCAGACTTTCTTTGTTTTGATTATCTATCAAAAAAGTTTGGATGTCCAGAGCGAATTTACCGAAGTTTTTACCCAAAATGCTCAGGTCTTTACCCGCTTCAACGGTATCGGATTTTATCAGAGAGATTTCAGGTTTCGGCTGATTGGCGACTTTTACCTTGACCGTGTAAATAAGTTTGTTACTGCCTTGGGCTAAGGTATAAAATACATCTTGAGCAAAGTTTTGTGCAAGCCCCGAGGCAGGGACAATACTCACACCTGCGTCCAAGCCAATCAAGGGTACTAAAGCACTAAGCGAAGTTTGATACGGAACTTCAACGGTGATGGTTTTCGTGCTTGGGTCGATGGTGGTAGAAATGGCTTTGACTCCTTCAAAGGCGAAGCTGACAATACTGGGTAGGGTACTGGGTTCGGTGGTTTTGGTGCAGGAGAAAAGTAAAAAAAAACAGCAAAGTTGGGATAGAAATCTCATCATAGGTTACGAATGCAAAAGTTGTACTGCCCGCAAAAATGAGAAAAAAAACTTTATTCTAAGCAGAAATAATGAATTTTTTCTCATTTTTTAACTTAAATCTCAAAAATAGACCGCTTACTCATGCAAAGGTACTGTTCAGTAATAAAATACCTTTGCTCAATAACCCACCATGTTCTTGCCGTCATTTTGCATATCGCACCTAGGATAGTTCAACATCATCAGAAATGTACCCGATACTTTAGGGGCGTAGATGTAACGGGACTGTCGCACTTGTTTCCATTGTTTATCTTGGTAAGAAAAATAGGCTTCTGTGGTAAAATTCATTAAGTCATCAAAAATCATGAAGGGGTGTTTGAGGGCAAACTCCGCCGCTTCGTGTAAGAGCTTACCCAGTTGGCGGGCCTGCTTCAAGGGCAAGGTGGGTTGATTCTCCAGCAGTGCAACATTGGCATTGGCCAGTTTTAACAGCCAGCCATCGTAGTTCTGGATTAACTCTCGGGTCTCAGAATTTTTATCTTTCCCATCGCTCTTTTTCAGAATAAGGCCGTGCATGCTCAAGGGGTTAATGTCTCCCATCATGACTTGGTACATAGGTTTGTCTCTTTGGTAAATGTCGCTGATAATGTCACTCGTCATCGGTTTGTTTTTCGGTATTCTATCACAAACTTTTGATACAATTTTTGAAGGTTTATCACGATGTCTGCTCCATCAAATCGAAAATGAACCGCTTCATAAATAAAACCTCTATCAAAAAGCTCTTGAATACAATCAAAAAACTCTCGAAGTGCTGATTTTTCCTGTACCAATCTATCGGAGGTTAGAATACTATTTTCACCTCTTTGTATAAACTCTTGTAATAAATCAGCTTCGTTGGTTGCTTCACAAAGAGCAATTTTTTCATGTTTTGATAGAATAAATGGTACTGTTAGCAAATGAGCCATATTATAGATATAGCGTGGATTACCAATGTTATGCCGCTGAAAATGTTTTTCCATTGAGCTTTTCAATAACTGGTAGGTTTGTTTGAACTATTCCTTAACCAAATCTCGGTATTGCCAAATTTCTCTCAGTATATTAGTAATTCCACTTTCTTGCATTTGAACAAGTTCTCGAAAGGCTTTTTTCTGCTCTTCCGTTCTATTTCTGTTATTATTCACTAATATGACCAAACGACTGAAAAAGGGTTCATCATTAGGCAAATCGGGTAAGAAATTTGATGCAAAACCTATGGTGCTGGTACTAAATCAGTTGTTTCGAGATGTAAACTTGATGCCATATTCATCTTAGAATAAGCCTTATTGTCATAACTGGCTTGGAATAAGGGTGTTAAGACATGGTTAGGTTTATACTCATCTCCAAACTGAAACCCATTATGCCTTTGTTCTAATTTTGCAACAAAGGCTGGTTCGGTGTTCCGCCCTTTGAGGCTGATACCCATACTTTTACCATCTGCTCCAAAAATATAATTGATATGTATGAAAATCGTACTTTTAGCTGTGCCTGCAATGCCGAAAATATAGAGCATGGGTGAAAAACCATTAGCGGCAATGCTTATATCACGAAAAATAGAAAAAAGCATGAAAGCCTCAGCCAAAAAAGTATTTTCCTCTCGTTGAGCTTTACTAAATAGCAAGTACCATTCATTGAATTTTACAGTTGTTTCAAGATAAGTAAACGGAGAAGATTGACCTCTATTTACTTGTGGAATTGAAAGAAAAATCCCTTGATAATTAATGATACCAAAGTTGTCTGGGTAATAAATTTTTCCCTGTTTACACACGGCACAATTGGCAAAAAAGTATAATTCAGTTTCGGAATGTAAACCATAGTGAAGTATTTTGGTGGCATTCTCAAAAGTAGTACAGTTGAAAAGAAATCCCCTTAACTGCTGTAACTGTTGATAATTGACGTTGATACTCAGTCGGATTAGGTCATGCTGGCGTACTTCTTATTAATAATAAAACAGGAGGTACTAAATATTATGAATATGGTAGATATGACAATGAAGGTAAAGGAATAGTTAGAACTGTTTCTGTGCCAAACGTTAAAATTGGGAAAGATGGAAAACCAACACAAGAATCATTAACCAATACATTCTCTTTTATCTCTAAAAAATCAGGGCATGGAACAAAAATTGAAGGGGCATATGTTGAAAGTGATAAATTTGGAGCAATGAAAGAATATGCTGAAAGAAAACAGCAACTCGGAAAGGAAATCATATAGCTTATCGAATAATAACTGTGGAACTTTTGCCTATGATGTCTTAAATCAAGACCCCGATGTAAAGGATAAAGTACCATCAATTATTGACCCAAGACCAAATAGTATTATTGACGAGTATCAAGGCACTTTCCAAAAAATACAATATGACCCAAAAACAAAAAATGCAAAAACAAATGCAGAAAAATCATATTATCAACAAATTTTAGATGGAATTAAAAATTTTAAACGATAAAAACTATAAAATAATTATGAGAAAAAACTTTTTTATATTGTTCTTCTTTTTGTGTAGTTGCAATCAAACAGAACACAAAAAGCCTGTATCTGTACCAAAAGATGCAATTTGGAAAGGGGTGTTGATGGTGGTTGTTAGATTTTATTTAATTCTATTCAAAAAGATAGTATTGATGCAGTAGTATTTTATCAAGATGGCGGTATTTGGGAACAAGGTATTTTTAAAAAAACAGGTAATTGTGAAATATCTAAAACAAAAATTATTGAAAATATTAGCTCTTTTGACGGTGAAAAAATCTTGTTTAAAAATTATAATTGTGTTTTCAAAAAATAAAATGGTTTCTTGAATTTAAACCCCAAAAATGAAAAAAATATTTCCATTTTTACTCATTCTAATCTTTATAGGTTGCAAAGAAAAAACGGTAGCCGAATTAACAACACTACCGATAGATTATTATGAGCCAACTTGGTCTATAAATGAATATATCGAACATACCAAAGGGGAAAAGTTGAAATATGATAGTCTAAGAGATTCCGAAAAACAACTGATTATTTATAATTTTCCATTTGATTGTAAGGATAGCTACGATATGTATGTTTATTGTCAGGGTGATTTAATTTATCAACGAAGTGTCGGAAAAATGAGAAATATTGATTTTAGAACAAATAAATTTCTAAGTATTCGGGTTGATATTGTCCATAATTCTAACGTCTATGGTTTTGGAACAAAGGGTAGTTTTTCATTTCAACCCGATGATAAATATTTTTATTTAGTCTTTTGTCCTACAAATGATAAAGATTATATGTTTAATATCATTCCGTCTAATTCAGAGGTTGATTAACTTGAATCATTCGCAGATTTCAATATAAGGACTTTTGCCCAATACGTTTGTGATGTTGGTTTGTGGGTTCACCGAGTGAACTTCATAGGGGACGGCTGTTTTAGCTGTCCTTTTGAATTATTTTATACTGGTTTCCAATTATTGCTCAACTTACTGGTAGCAGGTAAACTGAATTAATGTAGATAAATAGAGAATTATTCTAAATGACAAGGAAAAGAATTTAGCATACTAACACTACTTTATTTTAATAGATAGCATTAAAATAAATATTGGGGACTAAATGGGGGCTAATTAAGTAGAAAGAACGACCTAATAACATACAATCAAAGGAAATAAAAAAGAGTGTAAAACATTGATTATTAACGTGTTACACTCTTTTTATTTGGTCTTTGTTACCCTGTTTTTTGGGCAAATAGTACCGAGGACGGGAATTATTTTTAGTCTTTAACTCCTTGATAGTCAAATGCTTGTGGGCATTGATGTAAAAAACTTCTACAATTTTTCTACAATCTCTTCCAAATTACTATTATTTCTACACTTTTTCTATCTTTACAAAGCATAAAAAAACAACGATAAACAGAACGTAACTGATATGGAAACGCAATCCACAAAACAACGAATAACTGTAAAAGGTAAGCCTACTTCTGATAATAAAGAGCGGCTTTACCTTGTGTGGTACCAAAATAATAAACGAAAGTGGGAAGCGACAAATGAGTTTATTTTCATCACACCAAAAGGAGTACTTGAAAGGCAGCATAATAAGGAAGTAAAAATCAAAGTCGAAGCTCTTAGAAATGATAGAGAGAGACAGTTTTTTAATAATGAGATTGATGATATAGTAGAGCAAAAGAAAACAAAAAATCAAGACTTTTATACATATTTTGATAATTACCTAAATAGCTATAAGCAGAAGGATAAAAGAGTCATGCTTGCAGTTTATCAGCAGTTTAAAGAATTTGCACCGCCACCGCTTTCTACTAAGCAGGTTGATGAGACATTGTGCCTTAAATTCAAGACCTACCTTGATAAAAAACTAAATGGTGAAACTCCCCACACCTATTTTGCACGGTTCAAAAAATTCATAACATACTCAAGCAAAGGTAAGAATAGAATTTTTAAGCAAAACCCAACCGAAGATGTAAAAAACACGAAACAGGAAAAGAGCATAGAAAAAGATGTATTGAATATTGATGAGTTGAAATTACTGACAGCTGGCTATTGTGGAAACGAAAATGTAAAGAATGCTTTTTTATTTGCTTGTAATACAGGATTAAGGTTTGTTGATATTAAAGCCTTAAAGTGGAAATATATCAAGGGTGATTCTTTACAAATGAATCAAGCTAAAACTGATATAGCAGTAAATGTATTCCTGAATGTAAATGCAAAGAAATTTTTACCCGAGCGTGGAAAAGATGATGAATTTGTGTTTAATTTACCCAGTCATAATGCAACAATTAAGAATCTTGAAAATTGGGCAAAGACAGCAGGGGTGGATAAACATATCACCTTCCATTGTGCAAGACACACATTTGGTACATTGTTAGCATTTTATGGAATTGACATTGCTACCGTAAGTAAACTCATGGGACATACATCATTAAAGTACACAATGAAGTATGTGAGAATTGCCGATGAGATGAAAAAGAAAGCAGTTAACGCAATTCCTAGTTATTGATTTTTCAACCTTTTAAAAATATCTTTAGTCTACGATGGATACCAATATAATATTTGAGAATTTAGAAAAATATTTAAATAAGAGAACTTTTAAGAAAATTGGTGATGATTTTTACAAAGGAAATGACTTATCGACAGATGAATCACTGAAATATAAATTTCAAGACGAAGAGTTTTTAGGTTATCGAAAGAATGATTATGATGATGAGATGCTGGTATTAGAATTCATTAACAAAAGGTTACAAAAAAAAATACTTAGATTTTTAAGCGACGAAGAATTTAAATTAAAAGGTAATAGATTCATTGAGAAAAAAGAAATTCATTTGTTTGAAGAATATAATCGAATTTTTGATGAAGTTTTTAATGAAATTGTAAAAAAAATCTACAGACAATTTACTACACAAAATACAGCGTTTGGACATAAAATCTTTAAGGATAGACTTTGTGACATTATTGACGAATTTATAAAAAAAATTAGTACTCCTGATTTTGAGATACCTAACGAAGGTGGAGAAAGTGTGAATGTGTTAAAAACATTTCTTGAAAAATATAAAATTAAAATTCAATCCATAGGACTTGATACAAGCTCGGAAGGTAATAACAAAACAAATACTGAGCATCTTGATATACAGGCTAATAAACAATTAGAAACCCCCACTATAAAAAGAGAAGTAAATCCTAAGCAAAGAGGTTTTTTTTATGACAAAAGTCAAGAAAGTTATTCATCATTGGAAACTATTAGTCATAATATTTGGAAATACTTAAAAAAGCAAGGTATAATTGCCCCAAACACTAAATTTACAGAATTTAGAAAGGTATTAACCTATGGAATAGTAAAAGAAAAAGTAGTTTGGTTAGGAGATATTAATCAATTGCATTTTTTTATAAATGAATTGCTGAAAATTGGTGCGTATAAAAATAATAGAAACAGAAATAAGTGGATAACCACAGTAAATTGCTTTTGTTTAGATAACCAAAAAAAGATATTGGTTGAACAACTGCAAAGGACTAAAAAACCAAAGACAGACAAGATAATGGAAATCAAGATTGCTATTAACTATTTCACACGATTCATTCTACTAATATTCTGCACGGCATTCTACAATTAAGATAAATTTATTTTAATTTTACTTTAGTAATGTGTTGATAATTAGTTGTTTATATATAAGTCGTTCTACCATAACTCTACTTTGCTACTCCAAAACAGTATTTTCTGATACAATAGATTGAGGGATTTTCCTCAAGAATTTTAAAGTATCATTAATGTTACAAAATTTAATCATTGTAAATCAAGAAGAACTCCGTACACTCATCACCGATGCAGTAAATGTTGCAGTTCAGCAGATTTCTCTTCCGCAAAAGATTGACCCTTTGCCTGTATCAAGCTTTATGACAATAGAGCAGGCAAGCACCTACTTAAATGTAGCAAAGCCAACACTTTATGGTTATGTCTGCAATAGAACCATCCCTTATATCAAAAAGGGGAAGAAGCTATATTTTGAGAAAAACGAGCTTGATTCTTGGCTATTGGAGGGTAGAAAAAGTACCCGCAAACAATTAATTCACAATTTAAAACTGAATAAACAATGAACAACATACAAATGTCATATAGTTTGCAAGATGTAGCGGACCAATTAAAAACTTCAAAAAGAGAGCTAATTGCTTGGCTTCGTAGATACAATCTTATTAAAGGAATGAAGGCTGCTCCTGAATTCGTTTTGATGGGGTATTTTACTCAGCATAAGCTACAATTAAAGCATATCAATAAGGAAGTTGATATAATTCATATTACCTCAAAGGGTGTGAGTTTCTTAAAAAAGCTAAGAAAAATTCTTCAAATTGACATAAACTCATGGATTTAGTTCAAAAGGTTGAAGAGATTCATTTCAGTGGGATTTCTGATACAGAACCAATACAAGAAGCGGCGGGCATTAAAACGCCCGCTCCTTCCCAATATCACGACTTACTTGGGTGCATCTTGGACCATATAAAAGTAGTTGATTTTAGGGAAAAGGCTGGATTGGAGGATAAGGAAAAAATAGAAAAACGTCATTATTTGATTGTTTGTATAGAAGAAGTCCTTAAAGTTGCTCAAGAGAACAAATTTGGTCTTTGCAAAAGAAACAACTTTTTGTTGGCTTTTAATGGAGCATTTTGGGAGGCATTGGAGAAAGATGATTTAGAAGTATTCTTAGGTAATGCAGCAGAAAAAATGGGTGTAGATAAGAACTTAGCTCGATTATATAGATTTCGAGAAGAGTTATTCAAACAGTTTCTAAGTAGTGCTAAGCTGCCTAAATCTAAAGAAGATTCAAGCCTCATCAAAATCAACCTCCTGAATGGTACTTTTGAAATTAATGGAGAGAATCAACAATTGCGAACTGTTAATAGAAGAGATTTTCTCACATATCAACTTCCATTTGAATTTGACCCTCAAGCCAAAGCACCAATTTTTGATAGGTATCTTGATAAAGTCTTACCTGATATCGAGCTACAAATGGTACTCGCTGAGTATATTGGTTACTTGTTTGTCAAAAACCAAAAACTAAAGTTAGAGAAAGTATTGATGCTGTTTGGAAGTGGTGCTAATGGAAAATCAGTGATGTTTGAAATTGTTAATGCTCTTCTTGGTAAAGAGAATGTAAGTAATTTTACTCTGCAAAATCTGACAAACGAGAATGGTTATTACAGAGCAAAAATTGCCAATAAGTTGGTCAACTATGCAAGTGAAATTAACAATCGGTTAAGTGCTGATGTATTCAAACAGTTAGCCTCTGGAGAGCCAGTTGAAGCACGGTTGCCATACGGAGAACCATTCACTATCACAGACTATGCAAAGTTAATTTTTAATTGCAATGAACTACCCAAGGAAATTGAGCATACTAATGCCTTTTTCAGAAGGTTTCTAATAGTACCGTTTAATGTAACAATCCCAGAAGCAGAGCAAGATAAAGAGCTGTCAAAGAAAATTATTGAGAGCGAACTTTCAGGTGTGTTTAATTGGGTATTAGATGGGCTAAATAGACTACTAAAACAGAAAGGCTTCTCCAAAAGTAGTGCTATAGAACAGCAAATAGATGCTTATAAGACAGAGTCTGATAGTGTAAAAATGTTTCTTGTGGATGAGCAATATATAAGTTCGACCATTAATAAAAAGTATTTGAAAGAACTGTACAGTGAGTACGTTGAATACTGTAAATCAAATGGTTTCAGACCTTGTAGTGCAAAGTCATTAAGTAAACGACTTACTAATGCAGGCTTTGAAATGATAAGGCAAAAATTAGGCTGGCAGGTTTTTGTAGAGAAAAAAGATTTTGATGAGCCTACATTATCTACATCATCTACACCCATGCTATTTAGCGATGGTGTAGGAAGTGTAGTAAATGCAGCTTGAAAAAAACTTTTTTTCGATAGAAAACTAATTTAAAGTGCTGGGTAGTGTGATAAAGATGCTATCCATTTAAAAAAAAGGAAGAAGTTTATTAATCTTTCTTTGGAGTTAACTAATTTACAACCAGCCCCCATTAGAAATATTATATAAATGGGGCTTTAATCAAGAATTACAATGCAGTTCACAGGAAATATTGAAAAAGTCTTTGACAAAACAGAAATAAAGGGCAAAGATGACAAATCTCTTCCAAAAAGAGAGTTTTTACTTACAATTGAGAATGGTGATTTTCCAAAATCAATATGTATAGAGGTTTGGAATGATAAAGTATCAGACCCAAACATTGTAGAAGGCAGCCAAGTAAGTGTTGAATGTAATATTCAAGCAAGAGAATTTGGTGGTAGGTACTTTAACAATATCCGAGCATGGAAGATTGAGAAAGTCAAGGAGCAAAAGTAAGTAAACAAAATCCCTGTCAGATTTAATTTTGGCAGGGATTTCTTCTCATTAATAAATTAGTAACTCAAAAGCTTCCTCATAATCATCCAATTGTCCTCTTCTTAATCTATTGTATTGAAGCATTTTAAAAATTAAGTCAAAAATATCCTTTTTTTTGATTATAAAATCTTCAAAGGTTATTTGCCCTATAGGTATATTTCCATTAAGTATAAACCAAATTAATTTACCTAATTGGAAAATATCAGAGAACTTATCAATGATACAATAATGTACTTTTTCAAAATCAGTCGATTCACATAGAACTTTATTCATCACTTCTGGAGAGAGCCAACCATAGGGACCGATTTTTTCATTTTTTCTATCTATATTTTGATTTCTATATGAGGCAAGTCCTAAGTCTGCTACCTTCCACTTTCCTTTAACATAAAATATATTATCAGGTTTTATATCACGATGATATAACTCTAAAGAATGTAGTTGATTTATTCCTTTTATTACTTCATAGCATAATACTAATTTTTGATTTAAAGCTATCTTTTCTCTATATAGAAATGCTCTTAAATCATCATCGGCTTTTTCCATAACAAAATAGTGAAAACTCTCTTCATTAATTTCGAGTGTTCCTTCAAAAACTATTTCAATTACATTTTCAAAACCTTCTTCTTTAGCTTGATTTAAGGCATCAATTTCATTTTGAAATCTGAGGTTCTGCTTTACATAACTTCTATTATTAGGAAACTTAGAAAATTTGATAGCGTACTCTAATTCTTCATCATTAGGGTCTATCAGTTTAAATACAGCAGAATTTCCACCCCTGCTATTAGGAAAGTTTTCATTTAAAGGAACAACTGGATAAAATTTACCATCATTTTCAATGATATTATGGTTGGAGTTAGGTGATAGCAAAATATTTCCATCCTTATAAATCATAGCTGTAATTATTTATTAAATTGTGTTGATATATGCTTAGGATTAATGGTCAAGTATTTATTTTCAACAATACATAGGTCTGATGATTTCAACTTATAATATTCTAATATCTCTTTTTGAGTTTCATTAGGGATTTTGTCAATATTAAGAAATAGTTCATTGAAAAAATTCAGTCTACTAAGCCTTGCTTGTTTTGAATTTGTTTGAGATACACAATTAAAGGCATAAAATTGTAATGCTCCTCCATCAAAATTTGAAGGACTAATATCATTTTCAATTTTTAAGAGTATTTCAAAAAATATATCAAAGCTACTTTGACTTAGTTTTAAATTTTTAAGTACAAACCCAAATAATGTGTAGAAATCATTTCTTTGAGAATATCTTGTATTGGCAATCTCGAATTTTTCCGCAGATGTAATAATAGATAAAACTTTATTAAAATTACTTTTACATTCATTAATTTGGCTTGGTTCGAATGACTGGGAATAGAGTTTCTTTATATCATTTTTCTTATCTCCAATATCAAAGAAAATTTGAGAAACTAATTCCTCAACAAATTCTCTATCTATCATTCTATCTTTTTGCTTGTCATTGAAAATATTTACTTCTTTAAACGCATTTGTTGTTGTCAGTTCTTCTACGAGTTTTAAAATATCGGTATCAAAGAATTCAGCTTTTCTTGATTCTGGTTGATTTACACGAATTCCAGAATTATTTACCATTTTGTAGAAGTCACGTATTTTCTCTGGAGAAACGCTTTGGTCAATTACTACAACTGGAATTTTATAATTTAAAAAAATTAAATCTGTGTCTTTGACAAAGTGCTTTTTTTCGAAATCTGTAATTTCTTTATTGTAAAAAGCAAGTATAGCACGTGTTCTCTGTTGACCATCAGCAATTTCATATTGCTTTTCTTCAATTTCATGGAAAAAAAAGGTAGGTAGGGGCATCCCATCTTTTATAGAGGAAATTAACTTCATTTGGGCTTTTTCAGTCCAAATATTATTCCTTTGATATGGTGGATTTAGGTTGAGGCTCTTAGAAGTATATGTATCTATCAATTTTTCGATAGTCCAACTTTCTATTTTAAATTTCATAGTTATTGAATTTAGGTTAAATGAAACAAGCAGCACAACCTTCTGTTTCAGCATCATCCAGAATGTCAACTAAGTATTGTGAGGTGTTTTTTTGTTTATTTCTATTGGTTCGTTTAAGGTATTCTTCCTTAATCTGTTTGATTCTATCTGGTTGGGTTAGTTCAGCAAGTGTTTCTTTCTGGTTCCAAGAATATCCCTCTTTCTCATATTCCATTGCTTCTTTGAAGCGTTCGGGGTGTTGTTCGTATAGCCAAATCCATTCAATTTTTTGTTGGAAAAAGCAGAAGTAACACCCTGAGCGGCTTCTGGCATACTGCCCAACCTCTCCATTTATCTTAAAATCAATTTTCTCATAATAAGCAGGTACACCGACGCCACTTTCTCTAAGGATATTAAAAATATCATCTCTAACTAAAACTTCATCATTATCAACCAAAGGAAAATTATCTACTTTAGCTAAAGGATAGTCAGTCGTTTTTATGTAAGCAAAAACCAATTTATTGAAAGTTTTTATATCTGCATCTAACAATAGATTTAGCTTCGAATCTCTTGAGAAACTATAAGAAATTGGCTCAAACAATAAATTGCCAAATCTTTCAGATGCCTCATTTTTTGGGAGGCTATGATAGTACTCAGCTATTGTATCTATATTTGAGAAAAACTTTACTATAACATCTTCGCTCCAAATATTTTTCCGAAAAGGGAAAATTGATTGAATATTTGATTTTTTAGATATATAACCATCTCTATCTTCATCTCCTCTTATACCTACGTATGAGATTACTGGGTCATCTCCAACAAATTGTTCAAAGGGTTCTAATTTAAGTTTTTTTGTACACCAACGAGAGTTGGATGATGGTAAAAAACCTCTGTAAAGATTTAAATAATAATCAAAGGGTGCAAATGATGTATCGGCTGCTTTTAATTGTACAATATTCCTACTTAATTTTTTATTTAACTTATCAATAAGTTCGTAAGTTTCATCTAATTCTTTGCCAGTATCGCATGTATAATACTCAATATCCATACCTGGGTATTTATCATTCATATATAGAGCTAAAGCCGCACTATCTTTTCCTCCCGAAATCCCTAAAACATGCCTAACTTTTGTCATCTCTTAATAGCTCGTTTAATAAATTACTCAATACTGCAATATTAACATTTTTATCTTCTGAAAGTTGCTCTCGAACACTTGTTTCTATGTTTTTTATAATCGGCTGCTTACTTTTAGGTAATCGAACCAAACTTTTATTTACACCTTCTCCAAAAGAAGATATTTCAACACTAATAACCTCTTCTTTTTCAGAATCAACACTAATATTCGATAGATTAGTTAGATTATCCAAATCAGAAATCATCTTTTTTAGCTTTTGATAAAAAATAGCTTCATCCTCATCTCTAAAATTTAATAATTGCTTATTCATTAGAGAGTGTACTATGCCACCAAACCAAGCTTGTTTATCTTCAATCGGTGAATCTAATTTTGATATGAAGGCTTTTTCATGAGTCATTAACAGTGGTTTTTGTAAATTTTTAAACCTATTCTGTATATTTGCTTTATAATCCTCAAAAGGAATGTCTTCACCGACAAACTCTTCGATAATAAATTTTTCCAAGCGAGACTCTAACTTGTCAAAACATGTTCTTAGCTCCCGAAGTATATCCTCTAATGACTTTACATAATCTTTAAGTGTATCGGCAGAACTTTGAATTGCACTGAGAGAGTACCCCAATGCTAATGGGAAATCTTCAAAGATTGACTTTTCTGGGTCTTTAGATTTTGCAATCGCCTCTCTCAATTGTAATGCTTCTTTGCTTAATCGTTTGGTTTGCTTTGAATAATCGGGTAACTCTGAATAAAATTTAAGAAAAGGCTTTATGGTTTGTATAAAGGATTTTGCATTAAATTTTATCTCAGTACTTTGATTTAGTAATATTCTGTAGCTATTGAATAATTCCAGCCTAACACCGTCTAAATTAAAAGCCTTTATTTCAAATTTATTAGGGCTTCTTGAAATTATCTCTAAAAATTCATCATTAAGCTCTGGAATAAATTTATTATCACTAAATAGAGCAAATTCTTGTCGTTTTATAAATAGAAATGTTGGAAGCCAAAACTCAATCAAGCCCCTTTTCATCTTGAAAGGCTTTCTTTCTAATTCATAAAATAGCTCAGATAAAGGTAGTTTTACACTCTTTGACTTTACAAGGAACGACTCACAGTAATCCCATACTGGTTTAAAATGAGAGTCATTAGCAATCGAAACTTTATAATCGGCTTTATCAGAGATAAAACTAATTCCATTTTCTTTAATTAGAGAGAGGAAAATGGTTTTTTGTGGAGGAAATTGGTCCTTTTCAAAGCCAAAATCAGGTGTATTCCAATAATTAACTAAATGCTTGAAAAACAACTTACGAGCATTATGAATTTGTCCACTGACTCTATGTTTATTCACTAACTCGTTTCTAAATCTTGGACTTAATCCATATCTTGTTTTGCAAACAATAGATAAAAGTTTATTAAAATCTTTTTTGCTTTTAACATCTATTACTTTACCATCGAAAATCCATTTAATATTACCATTATAAAAACTATCTACAAGGTATTGATTTAGTAAAATTTGATGTCCTGTCAAGATACTCTTCAACTCTCTAATAGCAACATAGTCATCGGTGTTTTCAACTATTACTTTTTGTACTTTCTCAATTTCAAAAAGAGTTTCTTGTATTAGTTTCGTATTTTGATAATACCCGATTACAATAGCTTCGGAATTTGTGTTAGAAAAAGACTTAATAGTTTTTAAGTCAAGTGAATCGTTGAATATTAGGTTAACATAACCATCTATTTCACCCTCGGCTATTTTTTGAATTGGAGTTTCAGAAATCACATATTCAAATAAACGAGGTGTGCCAGATAAATAAGATTCCATTTTTGCCAGTGTTGGAGGCAAAGTATAATATTTTCCTAATGCTGAAACTATATCAGTGATTTCATTTACCCTATTAGCGGCCCCCCTTATTTCACCATGTATGTCAACATCTGTACCTTCAAGAGGATGGTATCGGTTACTGAATATTTTTTTAATTATTACTTTTCTATTACTAAGGTCTTGAAGAATTTCGCCAGAGTTAGGAACCCCCAAGCAGTTAGATGAATAGTCATCTAAAAACTCATCAAGTAAGATAGAACCTTTAGGGGCAAGTATTGAAAGTAAACCGAGAGTTTTTACAATTTTCTCATAAGCAAGAATCTGTTCTTCATCGTTAAAATACCTCTCAACCTTATCCAAAGCATTTTTTATACCTCCCCATGCTACTAAATCTTGATTATTACCTGAATTGAGATATGAGTAAAAGTTATAAATCAAGTAATCATAAACATTAGATAGATTATAATATTGACTACCATCGGAAGGGGTAAGTTTATCAAGTCCAGCATCATCGGATGTTGCTAAAAATGAAAATAAAGACCTTTCATTTTGTCCATATCGCTGTAATGCAATTGTCAGAATATACGCCGATATAATATCAAGTGGAAATAGCCTCTGAGCAACCTTTTCTGTAAAATTCTTACTGAATCTAAAAATTTTAGTTGCTTCACTAAACTGAATTACCTTATTAATACTGGGAGTTGGTGACTTAGAGTTTTTATCTCCTAAATATTCAGAAGCAAGAAAAAGAAGTTGCTCGACAGGCTCATTAAATGTAATTTCTTGGAATCTACCCTTTACTTTAGTCCATTCTTGTTTCTGATTTTTTGATAGGACATTTGAATAGGCATCAAAATTTTGATGAATAGTAGTTATTAAACAAATATTGTAATTCAGGTTATTAACAAACTCTGCTAACTTCTGAATAAAATAAAGCTCTTTTTCTGGTTCATTATTTGCGGCATACTCTAAAAATTTGCCAAACTCATCTATAACAATAATAAGAAGGGGGTTTTTATCACCCAAATCATGATAAGTATTGTATATTTCAGATAGTATAAATTTTTCTCTGTTTACCTCATTTTGTACATTGAAAACCTGTGCAAATTCATCAATTATTGAATTAAAAT
>JAIYBU010000037.1 GCA_027488335.1 Cytophagaceae bacterium | reverse complement strand
TTGAATGATTTCTATTGATAATAAATTACCCGTAATGGAAGCGTTTTACACGCTTCAAGGCGAAGGATTTCACGCGGGAAGAGCTGCGTACTTCATCCGTTTGGGTGGGTGCGATGTTGGTTGTGTATGGTGCGATGTGAAAGAATCGTGGGATGCTTCTGTTCATCCGCAATTTAGTATCGAACAGATTGTGACGGAAGCAAGCCAATACAAAGGCAGATTGGCCGTAATTACGGGCGGCGAACCCTTGATGTATGATTTAGATAAACTAACAGTGGCTCTGAAAGAAGCTGGTTTTCAGACAAATATCGAAACTTCGGGAGCTCATCCGATGTCGGGACATTGGGATTGGGTTTGTTTTTCACCTAAAAAATTTAAAGAAGCACACCCAAGCATTTTTGAACAAGCCAACGAACTGAAAGTGATTGTTTACAATAAATCAGATTTCAAGTTTGCTGAGAAATATGCTAAACTTGTAAACAAAGATTGTCAGCTTTTGCTACAACCCGAATGGAGTAAAAAAGATACAATGCAGCCACTAATTGTGGAATACATCAAAGAAAATCCTGCGTGGAGAATTAGTCTGCAAACGCATAAATACTTAAATATTCCTTGAATTCTGCACCTGAGGTCTTACCTCAAGGACCTCAGGTGCAAAACTTTACAAAACCTTTCCGTGCGTAGCTCTAATGATAGGTTTTAGTAAAAATGGCATACTTTTCAGCGTTGAAATGGCTAAATTTGAGTTGAATTCATTACCAAAAAGTTTTTGAAGTTGTCGGCCTCGCCAAAGCCTTTTTTTGAAATTTTTGTTCCATTCATCTGTATATTGGCCTTCTAATTCAACCCTACTTACCTTTTTTTGCAAGAAACCGTGTATTAGTTCAGAGGCAATAACTGCCGCTCTAATAGCGATTGACATTCCGTTTCCAGCCAAAGGCGTAATAAGCCCTGCGGTATCTCCTACCATCAGAATATTTTTATGAACAGCAGATTTTGGGGTAAAAATGATTTCATTAATAACCAAAGGGCGTTCGAACAAAAACTCAGCATTTTGAAAAATATCCAACAAAAATGGATTCTGACACATAAACTCCAGTTCCATTTCGTGGACTCCTCCGCTTTGTTTTATATTATTTCTATCTGAAAGATAACACAAACAATATTTATCTTCTTCGATGGCTGAAATCCCACAATACCCTCCGCTAAAGTTGTGCAAAGCAATCAAATCTTTCGGAAAATCATACTTTATATGATATTTTACCCCCACAAATGCTTGCTTCTGGACAGGAAATTGACGAAACAGTGACTTATCCAATTTCCCCCTTTTTCCATACGAACCTATTACCATACTCGTCTCAAAAGTCTGATTTGTATTGGTTTCAACAAAAAACTTTTCATTCACTTTCTGAATATCTTCTACACTCGTATTGAGTAGAAAAGTAACTCCATACTTTTGAGCAATTTTGTATAATTCAAAATCAAGTGTATATCTACTAATACCAAAACCGCCCATTTGTAAGTCAGTTTCAAGACTTTTGCCTTTAATTGATGTCAGTTGAAAGCGGCTAATATTTGTCGAACCCAATTGATTCAAGTCTAAACCAATGTTTTCGAGAAATGATTTTACTTCGTTTGAAATATATTCTCCACAAACTTTATTGAATGGATAAGTATATTTTTCAACGAGAAGTACATTATATTGTTTTTTTGCGAGTTGTATAGAGGATATTAACCCCCCAAGCCCACCTCCAACAATAATGACATCATAATCCATAGTTTATTTTTTATAACGAAGTGAAAGTGCATTTTTTCCAACTATTTTCCCTACTTCTTCGCCTTGTTCGATTCCATCTCTAAAGTGAATACCTCCATAAACCCTCGATATACTACATTCTTTGGCTGCCGACCAAAAAGAAGTAAAAGACTTTGGTGGACCAACAAAATATTTTGAATAATCAATAAAACTCACCTTATCACCAATTTTTGATGTAAGAACTGTTGCCATAGTAGATGATTGAGCAGAATGCCCTGATGGAAATTCTGGAAAAGGCGGCGTGAGCAAAGCTGGTTCCCACTGATTATCTATGTATTTTTTGATGTAAGCAATTGGACGAATAAGATTGAATTGATATTTTAATCGCCAAGTAACAATAAAGGCATCGCTGATTGCAATGGCTAAGTTGCTGTAAAGCTCAGTTGCACTTATCAAATTAATTGGTTTTTGTTTTAAAACTTGCGTTAAAATCGAAATCGAATGCCCTGGGGCTGTATACGTAAATGTAGCGGCATCATCCCAAAAATTAGCGATTTGTAGTTTTTCACTATTTGGCACGACTTGCTTTGAAATATCATACACCTCTTGTGCCATTTTATAGAAAGGTGAGTTTGGGTAAATCGAAAACTCTACTTTTGGTTTTATATTTATTTCTTCTTGGTTTTTAGCCAAAAAGGTTCGATTTTCGCCCCATCTTGGGTGTAGCGGGCCAGTATTTTCTAAATCAGCTACTCGGTTTATTTCAAAACAAGACTCACAAATTGGAAGCTTGTAGCCCATTGCGTAGGTTCGCATAAACGATTGATGTCCGCCATCATTCTTGGAATATTCATAAATCCAATAAGCAATTTTAGCTCCATAAAGTTTTGATTTCTTCATGGCATCGGGCGAAAGTTGTCGTGAAAAATGAACATTTACGGAATCATTTAGGGCATAAACTTTTTCCATCCAAATATATGGAGCAGAAATAAAAAGTTTATCGACGAGCTTAAAAACTGCCGAATTAAGTGCAACGGCAGGATTAAAAAATCTTCCATCAATATTCAGACTATCTGGTCGGTGAAATTCTTGTAATTGTTCGGAAAGAGAAATATTACCCAAATTTGCAGGTAAAATCGCTTCATAAGCTGCCAAATTTATATAAGCTAAATTTCGAGAAGCAACATTAGGGCTATACCCTTGCGTTTGTTCAATTAACTCAAAAATCAACTCATGCCATTTTACGAGCAAATCTGAATTGGAATAATCGTAGCTCCTTGTTGGCTCAACTTTATTTGGTGTTGGGTTCCCAATCTGCGTATTTTCAGGTATTATAGCTTCTTCTAATTCATCAGCTTTTGCGTCTTTTTCCGTTTTTATCACTTTTTCTGATAAAACCTTAGGTTTTTCCTTCGTTGTGGTCGAAATGGATTGATGCGAAGTATTTTTTGCAGGTGTAGAAGTTGACTGTGCCAGACAAAATGATATACTAAAAAGAACAAATAATAGGGACAAGATTTTACGCATTTGAAATTCTTAATTTTAGTTTAGCCAAAGTTTTGAGTATAAAAGTTGCCTTTTTTTGACAATTATTAGCTACAAATTTAATTTATTTCTTCACTTAAAAAAAATCCACGTAATTTAGAGCCACAAAAAATAACATCATTAATCAAATGCCCACAAAAAAACTTTTTCTGTTAGACGCAATGGCTCTCATTTATAGAGCTCACTTTGCTTTTATCAAAGCTCCTCGAATCACCTCAACTGGGCTCAACACCAGTTGCGTATTTGGCTTTGCCAATGCCATTTTGGAAGTAATTCAAAAGGAAAAACCAACGCATATTGGTGTGGCCTTTGACCTTCCTGGGGGAACTTTCAGAAACGAGTGGTTTCCAGAATATAAGGCCAATCGACAAGAGCAGCCCGAAGATATAACAATTGCTATACCTTATGTGAAAAAATTGGTTGAGGCAATGGATATTCCGTTGCTGATGCTCGCTGGCTACGAAGCCGATGACGTAATTGGAACGATTGCAAAGAAAGCGGCTCAACACGATTTCGAAGTTTTTATGATGACGCCTGATAAAGACTATGGACAATTAGTTGAGGAACATATTTACATGTATAAACCTGCCATTTTTGGTAAGGATGCCGAAAAACTGGGTGTAAAAGAAGTCTGTGAAAAATGGGGTATCGAACGCCCCGAACAAGTCATTGATTTGCTTGGCTTGATGGGTGATGCCGTGGATAATATACCAGGTGTGCCTGGGGTTGGCGAAAAAACTGCCGCCAAATTAATAGCGTCGTATGGCTCGGTTGAAGGTCTTTATGAAAACGTCGACAAATTGACTGGTAAAATCGCAGAAACCATTAAAAACAATAAAGAACAAGCATTTTTGTCAAAAAAACTGGCTCGAATTGAGTTAGATGTTCCGATTGATTTTGATGAGGATTTCTTAAAAATTAGTTCACCCAAGTCTGAACTTATGTCACCATTGTTGGATGAACTGGAGTTCAGAACGCTTCGCAAACGATTATTGCCTAACGAACCGCAAGAAACTACGGCCAAATCAACTACAACGAATGTTTCTTCAACACCACCCGTAAATGCTCTAAAAGCTAAATCAGGCACTCAAATTTCGATATTTGAGGCAATGGCGTCACCATCGAATGAGTCACCTTCTGAATCAATCCAAACACCATTTGAGGAAGAAGAAGTATTG
>JAIYBU010000234.1 GCA_027488335.1 Cytophagaceae bacterium | reverse complement strand
GATGGGTAGTTCAAACCTATTCAACGTACTTGATGCTACCAATAAAGAAGAGGTTTTGAAGTGTGAATGTAAAGATAAAAGTGCTCTGGCCATGAAATGTGAGGTGGGGCAGTTTGCTCAACCGTTTCCGAGATGCCCGTGGGCATTAGATTTAGCCGATAAACCTTTCCCTGGGCGTAAGGGAGTAAAAACTTTTGGGGCAGAAGGCCTGCAATCTTTTGCTAATATGTGGTATTGGGAAAGTGGTTTTAATCAAAATCAAGTGACAGAAATTGAGCAAATAAGAGACCATAACTTTAGAGCGATGTATGGAGCATGGGATGTAATTAAAAATGTCGATAAAATGTATCCTAATCACCGACTTGGTTGGTCAGCGTACATTGCTGGTAAACGAGAGTCTCGTAGATTAATGGGTGATGTTGTGTTGGATGCCGAAGATTTCAAGAAACAAACCCAATTTGAAGATGGTGCTTTTCCATGTTCTTGGCACGTTGATTTACATACACCAAAAAAAGAATTTAAAGAAGGTTTAGAAGGAATGGAATTTATCTCCGACTACACCCGAGGAAAAGAGTATCAATATGGAGGTCTCTATTGGGCACCCTATCGTACACTCTACAGTCGTAATATAAGCAATTTATTTATGGCTGGTAGAAATATTAGCGTAACAAAAACAGGCCTTGGGCCAGTAAGAGTGATGCGAACGTGTGGCATGATGGGCGAGGTAGTAGGTAAGGCCGCTTCGATTTGTGTAAAAAATAATGTTATGCCTCGGCAAGTGTATGAAAAACATCTTCCTGAGCTTATCGCATTATTAAAAGAGCCGGGTAGTAAGAAGGTTTAATTCAAAACTGAATATGTAAAGTGCAGAAGAGAAAATAGTAGCAAATCGTTATTAAGTAAATAATCATATAGTTTTGTTTCGCACTTAAATCCCCAATGAACTTCAATTGGGGATTTTTTCTTAAAAAGTAATCCAACAACCAGCTATAGCTATCCAAGATAATAGATGATAGCTAACCTTTCGGCATTCTCATTCGTTTTAACTAAATACTTCTTGGGTTACTTAGCAGATAGACTGCAATTTTATTTCTATTAAAATACTAACTATAAATTATGTTTATGATTGGTATTCAAAATATAAATAATAATTTATAAAAAGGATTCCCGAATTTTGTGCCCCGAAATCAATAAGTAAGTAATGATACTTATTGAGTGATGTTTGACTTCCAATATAAATCCTTATTTACATCGAAAATTATGAATTTTAATTTACTCATTGAAAACCTAAGTAATCCTGCTTTATTGTTTTTTGTTTTAGGTATTTTGGCTGTTTATCTGAAAAGCGACTTAGAAATACCACCCAATTCGTCAAAGTTTATTTCACTTTATTTATTATTTTCTATTGGCTTTAAAGGTGGCCAAGAACTTTCTCACGAAGCATTTACAAATGAAATTATTTGGTCAATGCTGTTTGGGATAGGTATTTCGTTATTGATTCCATTATATACCTTTTTTATCCTAAAACGAAAACTTAATGTATACGATTCAGGGGCAATTGCTGCGGCTTTTGGCTCGGTTAGTGCCGTTACGTTTGTAACCGCTTCTTCCTATCTTGAATCTCAACAACTAAATGTACATGGCTATATGGTGGCTATTATGGCTTTGATGGAGTCGCCAGCCATTATTATTGGGTTAGTACTAATCTCGTTATTCGACAAAGAAAGTACCGTTAAAAGTATAAAATTCTCAGATGTACTCAAACATTCGCTTACCAATGGTAGTGTGTTATTGATACTCGGAAGCTTAGTGATTGGTTTTCTGGCGAATGCCAAACATGCCGAAGGTATTAAGCCCTTCACCAATGATTTATTTAAAGGGTTTTTGGCCATTTTCCTTTTAGATATGGGTATTGTAAGTGGCAGAAAGCTGAAGTCGTTCTTTTCATTTGGAATCTTTCCGTTTGCCTTTGCTTTGTTTATTCCGTTGATAAATGGTTGTGTTTTTGCCATCCTAAGCTCAGTGGTTACATCTGATGTGACTAATAGATTTATTTTCGCTGTGTTAGCGGCCAGTGCTTCGTATATTGCAGTACCGGCAGCAATGAAAATAACAGTGCCTAAGGCTAATCCAGGCTTGTATTTACCAATGGCATTGGCAGTTACATTTCCGATGAATATTACCGTTGGTTTGCCTCTTTACTTTTTGATTGTGCATTCGTTTTAATCAAAAAAAGTACTGCGAAATTGATTGCTTCGCAGTGCTTTTTTGTGTTTTATCAGCTATAATTAAGTGTATTTTTCATTCGGTTTTGTCCGCTTTTTTTGCTATATTTGGAATACATAATTCCACTTTTTATACCATCAAAAACTAACAAAAATCTCCAATCTTATCCCCAGACGCTCTTCTACTAAATGGCTTTAGCCTTTTCTGGTGGAGGTTTTCGAGTTGCTTCTTTTGCATTGGGTACTCTGATGTACTTTAATCATGTAGAGTTTAAAGGGAGCTTTCAATATTCCACCCTGTACGGGTGTCAAAGTTGCCGTTCCGTTTACAGCTTTGCTTTTGGCCACAATGTCAGCAGCACTCAATTTTCCTGTTACTACGTGGTAGGTCAAGATAGTTGTTAAAGTTCCTTTGTTTTCTGGTTTTATTAATGTCTCACTCGTTCCTGCTGCTTTTATAGCTGCCACAAACATTGTGTGGGCTTTTGAAGTTACTGCATTTCCAATAATATTTTTTGATGGATACATAGGTACTCCACCCACCATCTCAGTTTTTTCTTTTTGAGCGAATGTACCTAATGAAATAAGTGCTGAAACGAATACGAACGCTAATTTTTTTATTGGATTTTTGTTGCGGAACGCCGCACCGTTTGAATGTTAATGGTTTAAGTTTTACATTTGTTAGTAGCTGACCTAACTAACGAAATAAAATAAAACCTGGATTGGGAGTTTTTAAATACTTGACTATTAATGAGTTATATTGTTTTAGTAGAAGCAATGTAGATTTTAGATAGAGAAAATCTTTATTTTTTGTTTACCTTGCGAAGCTATTTATTTTGACCAAGCCTTGAAAAAAAAATACACTATGACAGCAGAAAATAATACACTGATGATTTCAAAATCAACAATGCAATCAACCTTTGAACGTATATTGTTGAGTAAAGGTTTGAGCGAAACCAAAGCAAAGACTTGTGCCGAAATTTTCACAATTAATAGCCTCGAGGGAATCTATACACACGGTGTCAATCGTTTTCCAAGATTTATAAAATACTTAGATGGTGGTTTTGTGAAGCCCGATGCCGAACCAAGTTTAGTATCGAAATTCGGAGGAATTGAGCAATGGGATGGAAATCTCGGCCCTGGTCCGCTAAATGCCATTCATGCTACCGAAAGAGCGATGAAATTAGCTGCCGAAAATGGCATTGGTTGCGTAGGTTTAGCCAATACAAACCACTGGATGCGTGGCGGAACTTATGGCTGGCAAGCGGCCAAAGCAGGTTTTGTATTTATTGGTTGGACAAATACAATAGCCAATATGCCTGCTTGGGGAGCAACCGATGCCAAATTGGGTAATAATCCTTTGGTAATGGCTTTGCCTTACGAAAACGAAGCCATTGTGCTGGACATGGCAATGTCTCAGTACTCGTTTGGGGCGATGGAATTGGCAGCCATGAAAGGCGAAAAACTATCGGTTATTGGTGGTTTTGATACCGAAGGGAATTTGACCGATGACCCAAGTGCAATTCTGAAGTCTTGGCGTTCGATGCCCGTTGGTTATTGGAAAGGTGCGGGTCTTTCATTGCTTTTGGATATTCTTTCGGCTGTATTATCGGGTGGCTTATCTACGCACGAAATCAGCAAAGAAGAAGTCGAATATCGACTTTCGCAGGCATATATTGCCATTGATGTATCAAAGCTGGGTAATCATTCGGCTATTTCTGCCGCCGTTGAGCGAATCATTGAAGATTATCATCAATCAAATCCAATTTCGGAGGGCAAAAAAATAACTTTCCCAGGTGAACGAGTCATGAATACACGAACTAAAAATACAGAAAATGGGATTCCTGTATTGAAAAATGTTTGGGAAGAAATTTTGTCATTATAATCTAAAATCAGGTTTTTCTTTTCTTCTTTTTTGCCGAAGGAAACAGCACATTATTCAGAATAAGACGATACCCAGGCGAGTGCGGGAAGAGATTTAAGTCGGTGGGTGTTCTATGAAAACCTCGGCGGCCTTCGGGGTCGTGGCCGCCATAAAATACCCATTGACCAAGCCCCAATTCGCCGTACATATATCGGTCAGATTCTTTACTTT
The DNA here is from genome assembly GCA_027488335.1 of Cytophagaceae bacterium. Taxonomy (GTDB): domain Bacteria; phylum Bacteroidota; class Bacteroidia; order Cytophagales; family Spirosomataceae; genus Emticicia. Next base: position 12,279 of record JAIYBU010000234.1, on the reverse strand, counting down.
CACCCATTACTAAAACACTTGATTTAACTGTTTTTTTATTGAATGCGGTGGTTTGCCCCATGAATTCACGAATCAAATGCTCATGATTTTGTACGAGCATGGCAGGAATAAAATCCCATTTGGCCGAAAAATCGAATAAATTGAACCAAGTATTATTTTCTTCGTCGAATCGGCCATTGGAGGCGTTTATATCCGAAAACGACATCGAATTATAGCCATATCCATCACCATCGTTGAGGTAGAGTGTGAAGTCTTCAAAGGCAAAAGTTTTATTAAAATCGAGACGTTGTTGGGCGTCATTATCAACGTTATCACCGTCGAAACGGCTACTCACAATATCAACGCCTTCGGCCGAAAGGGCAATATCAAGTGTTTCTGCCCCCGAACACATCGCAAACAAAAAACCACCGCTCATGCAATAAGCCTTGATGGTTTTGGCAACATCGAGTTTGAGTGCCGAAATCTTATTGTATTTGAAGCGTTGAGCAATTTCTTCTTGAGCTTTCATGTCTTTATAGCTCATTCGACGCATATTTCTACCGAATTGTCCCGTAAAATCTTCGTGATGCAGGTGAAGCCAATCGTATTTGTTGAGGTCACCCCGCAGAATTTCTTCATCATACACTACTTCAAATGGTATTTCGGCGTATTTTAAGACTAATAAAACGGCGTCGGTATCTTCAAAAGAGGAAGTGCTGATTTTGGAAGGAGAATAAACCGCAATACGAGCCGCTTTGTGCAGCCGCATAATTTCCATGTTTACATCAGGGTTTGAGATTTGCTGTTTGAGAGCCTGTACATCAGCATCCGAAATAATTTCAAACGAAACTCCACGAATGAGGCATTCTTTTTGAGTATTTGATGTATAATTTATCAGAAAACTCCCCCCACGATAATTGAGTAGCCAGTCGATTTCGCTATTGTTTTTTAGCGTTGTGTAAGCAATTCCGTAAGCTTTTAGGTGATTGCTTTGGCTATCATCCATCGGAATCAAGATGGCATTTGCGAAACTTTGCCCCGCAAATAAAACCAATAACAGAGGAAGAAATCTATTAGACATGGCTCAAGCATTTAGAAGAATTTAATCAAATATACTGAAAAGAATTCTAAATAAATACTGGCAAAAAATAATTTTGTTTACTGATAGTCAAAGAGTTATGGTTTTTTGATTTTATCTGTTTGATGCAAAGTATAACACGAAAAATGGACTTCTGTGGTATGTTATGCCGTATTATATGAAACGGAATTCAAGATGTATGAAAACGGCTCATACCAAAAGATGTTGAGCCGCACTTTTTCCCGAAATGTATGCCCCTTCGATGTTACCAATACCAAAACCGTCACCCGCAAAAATCAAAGGAAATTTAGTGGAGTTTGAAGCCAAGAAACTTTCTGGATAGCGTTCAGAAGCGAGACTATATCGCCAACGATGCACTTGGTAACTTTCTACCGAATCGGCAGGAATTAAGTCAGTGACCTCTGAAAGTAATTGATGGCCAATTTGATTTAAATCATTCTCAAAATGTGCTAAACTAAAAACTGGATTGGCATGAATAGTTGCCGAAAAAACAGGAGAAATACCTTTTTGAAAATTATCGGCTACCCACGAAATATTGCTACCTTCAAGACTCATGCCACCTGGACTTGGAATATTTGTTTGGGCTTTCAAACTTACCATTACTGCTATACAAGGTTGATAATGAATACTTTGTAAGGTTTCAGAGTCTTCAAATGCTATTTCGCTTTTTTGTAATAATTCAATAGTTTGTGGAGCAGGAGCCGTGCAAATCAAAGCATTAGCCTCGTAGAAATTTCCTGCTTCGGTTAGTACGTTACAGCCGTTTTGAGTTTCCGAAATACGAATTACTTTTTCGTTGGTTTTGATATTGAGTCCTTCTGCCAAAAGTTTCGCAATGCTATTCATTCCATTAGTACCAACAACTCTCGCGTGCGAAAAAGTTTTATCGCCTTCTTGTAAATGCCATTCTTTGGCAATATTTTTCTGGATAATATTTTGTGTAAAGGATTGGAAATCAGTAGTTTTGGTAGAAAAATATTGAGCCCCATGGTCGAAACGTGCTTCACCTGCTCGGCGAGTAGCCATTCGCCCGCCTACGCCTCTTCCTTTATCGAGAACAATAACTTCCCAATTATTTTTTATTAATTCGTGAGCTGCCGTTAAGCCCGACAAACCCGCTCCGATGATGATACAAGACTTTTTCAATGGAATTTTGTGGTTAATGAGTAAGCTTTTTACCTAATTTATTAACTACGAACCAGTTAAAAGGTTTATTTTTTTCTTTGTAACCAGCGATTGGTTTTGTAGCACATCCAAGCTGACCCTGCTCCAACGGCCGCACCAACCAGCACATCGCTCGGATAATGCACGCCCAAATGCAAGCGTGAGTAGGCAACTGCCCCCGCCCATGTATAGGCAGGTACAATTACATACCATTTTTTGAAGGTCAAGCCCAATGATGTAGCTGTTGCAAATGCCGCAGTTGTATGCCCTGATGGAAAAGCGGGGTCATTTTCAAAATAATAAGGCTGAATCGAAGAGTAGGTAATATAGGGGCGGTCACGGTTGACTATTTTTTTGAGCGTATAAGTTGTTCCCATCGAAATTGCCAGCGAAGCCAATGAAGTTAAGCCTTGACGCTGGAGATTTTTATCTTTCTTGATAAGCCCCGTACCGAGTAAACCGATTGGCAAGGCAAAACTTAATGGATAAACCGATTTGCTGATGCTATTCAATGGTTTATCAAGGTTTTGATTGCGGTTTTGATTGATATTTTTTAAGATGTCAATGTCAATATTTTGAGCAAAAAGATTAAGATTTAATAGAACGAGTGCAAGGGAAATAGTAAGTTTTTTTGTCATGGTTTTGGAAGTATAACAAATTTTCAATTTGTTGGTCAGTATCGAATGTGGTTAGAAATCTAAATTCATTTCTTTATCATTTAACTCGTTTTTTTAATTTTTTCAAGCAAATAGAAGATTCGCACCGTAGTTAAATTATTTGACGATAACTCTCTCATTAGTAAGTAAATATAAATTATCTTCGAGGTGCATACTTGACTTTTCGTTGTCAAAATCGTCTATGTATGCTTCACGTAATTGTTTACGTTTGATAGCTTCGAGGCAGCGACGAACATCATCTTTATCTTCGAGTTCGAGTAGGGGGACTTCGGTGGGTTTGCCGTTATCGTCTTTAGCTACCATCGTAAAATACGAGGTATTTGTATGTTTTTGTTCACCAGTTTTTACATTTTCTGATACAACTCTGATACCAATCACCATTGAGCTTCGCCCTACGTAATTGACCGATGCGTGTAGCGAAAGTAGCTCGCCAACTTCAATAGGTTGCAAGAAATTTACACCATCTACCGATACCGTCACTACATACGCTCCCGCGTGTTTTGAGGCACAGGCATAAGCTACTTTGTCCATGAGCGAGAGCAAAATTCCACCATGAATTTTGCCACCAAAATTGGCATACGATGGTATCATGAGTTCGGTAATTGTCGTACGTGAATAAGAAATAGATTTTGATTTTTGCATTGAAATATAATGATTGTAGAACAGGTGGTAAAGATAGGAGAGTTTTAAAACAAAACAAAAACGCCACCGCAATCTTGTGCTGTGGCGTTTAAAATAAACCCTAACCCATAAAAATCAATATTATATAACTCTTACTCTATTTTGTATTATTTTTATATTTATTTTGCAATCATTATGCCATAAATTCTTGTTTATAGTAAAAACTTTTAAGCGGATACATTTGAATATTTAACTAATTTTTAATCAAATATTCAAATTAATGATTATTTTTGATGTGATATATGATAATTTAGTGCCAAATTTCTCTTTTTTTGAGAAGTACTATGAAATATTTGCTCGAAATTATTTATGAATTATCGGCAAGAAAAATATTTATTTTTGTACTTTTTCAAGACTGCTCACTTTAGCTTCGAGAGCTTCAATTTGCTTATTGGCTTTAATCATGTAAAGTGTAAGTTCTTCGATTTTTTCCAATAATTTGGCACTTGTTTCCATTACATCCATGCCGCTCTTTACCATTTGTTCGGCCGATGGAACGTTTGGTAAATGATGGTAATAATTGATGTGTTTTTCAACATTGTGAAGCGACATCAATTGGTAGTCTTTCTCGAAAACATAATCGGCCCAACGGTCAGAATTAGCTACTGCGACTCTCACTCTTTCGGTCATGATTCCGCCTTTTACATACAATTGGAAGTCACCAGGAAATGAATTAATACCCGTTCCGATTACTACTTTTCCGTTATTTGAGTTGTGTAAACGACCCTCATTGATTGTCCAGCCTGCTCCTATATTACTACCGCCACCAGTTGTGATGCCATCATTGACCAAAATCACGTTTCCGTTATCATCTACCGAAAGTACTTTTCCGTATCTGTTGCCCGCTGCCGATGCTGCTTTAAGTTTTGTAAATTGTAAACCACTGGTACCATCAGTATTTGAAGTAATTACGACTCCCTGTGCATTATTATTGAAAATGGCACCACCTGAATTAGTTTTCCAAAGTTCAGTTGTTGGTGTTGTGCCACCAGTTGTGGTTGGTGTATTTACTAAAATTACATTACCATTGGCATCTACCGAAAGCACTTTTTGTGATGTTATGGTTGGTGTATTATTACTACTAAGTTTCGGTAAAGCAAGAGTATTGATTGAAACCGTGCCTATATTAGCATTGCTGATATTATCGCCCGTAACTGTCCAGGGCGACGGAGCGTTGACAATCGTTCCTCCTACCCCAATAGAGTCTCTTACCAAAATCACGTTTCCGTTATCATCCACTGAAAGCACTTTTCCTGATGGTTTTGAAGCGGGAAATGAAAGTTTTAACTGATTCAGAACCAAACCACTTCGGTTAATTAAAGAGCCATTGGTTACTAAATTCCCTGATTCGATATTAATGCTACTTTTCACCGATAAACCATTATTGATATAAGCTTTACCAAGATTAGAATTAACGATGTCGTTCCCACTAACTGTCCATGGTGAAGGTGTGCTGTTTGTTACATTTCCTAAGATGACATTACCCGTATTATCAACTGTTAAGAATTTTTGACTCGTCAAAGTACTACTGGTTTCGCTCGTGATTGGTAGTGTAAGGCCATTTTTGATAATTACTCGGCCAGTATTACTATTAACAATTGAAGTACCCGAAGTTGTCCAAGGTGAAGGCATTACCACTGGTGTTACAGTATTTACACCCACTGAATCTTTTACTAAGATTACATTTCCTTCATCATCCACCGAAAGAACTTTACCATTGCCTTTAGTTACTGGATTTGCTGCTTTCAACTGAGCAAATTGTAGTCCACTTTTATTTTCTACTGCACTATTGAGTTCGAGTGTTCCCGATTGTAAACGGAAGCCATTTTTTGCCCATAATCCATTGGTGATATAAACTCCACCCTTATTTTTATTGGTGATATTTGCTCCGTCTAAGGTCCAATCAGATGGGGTTATAATTGTGCTTGGTGGCACATTCGCTAAAATTACATTACCAGTACTATCAACCGTAAGGAATTTTTGAGCCGATATTGTAATTGGATTATTGCTACTTAGTTTTGATAAAATTAAGTTATTATTAATGAAAACCGACCCTGTATTGCTATTTGCAATATTAACTCCACTGGTATTCCAAGGTGAAGGGCTTACTGGAATCGTGTTACTGGAGTCTCTTACTAAAATAAGATTTCCACTGTCATCAACTGATAAAACCTTCCCATAAGGACGGAAGGCAACGTTTGATGCCTTAATATTTGTTAATTGAATTGAGCCATTTAGAATTACTTTTCCTGTATTGGTGTTCGAGATGTTATTACCATTTAGTCCCCAATGGGAAGTAACCGCAGCACCCACTGAGTCACGAGCCAAAACGAGCAAACCATTATCATCAACCGTCAAAACTTTTCCGTTTGATTTAATGCTTGGTGAGATAGTTGTTAGAGTTTTAAAACGTAAATTGCTTACCATTACATCACCAGCGTTGCTGTTTTCAATTGAACTTCCTTTCAAAGACCAATAGGTTGGTACAGAAGTAATTCCCGAACCAACCGAATCTTTCACCAAAATAATACGACCTTTACTATCAAGCGATAAAACCTTGAGGTTTGATTTTTCGGCTGGAGAATTACTATTTAATTTCTTAAATTCTAAACCACTAATATTGGTTAATTTACTATCAATTGATAAAGAACTTTCGGGGTTTTTGGTATTTATACCGACGTAGCCTTTCTCGAATTCACCATAAATGAGAGGCACATCTTGCAGATTATTATCAATATACAGTTTGTTGTTACCAACTTCGTTTATACCTGCTTTATAACCAATAAAAATATTGCCGTCACCCTTTGAGCGTTGCCCTGCTTGTGTTCCGATTCCGACATTTTGAGAGCCAGTAGTATTGCTGTAAAGGGCATTTGCACCCAGAGCTACGTTATCGCTACCAGTTTGGCTATTGAGCAATGACTGATAACCGATAGCTATATTATTTAAACCTATATTAGAATCATGCAACGCAAAAGCACCAATGGCAATCGAATTGAAGCCCTGACTACGATAACCAGCTCTATATCCGAAATATGTATTGCCAAAACGATAATCAATCAAACCTGAGCGGTAATTATTTACTTTAAAAACCAACGCTGTAGTATCTAAAGTCCCTAAAAAGTTAATGTTAGCATTCAACCCACTATTTCCACCAACAGCCCAACTGCCTTCAGTGCTTGTTTTTGTTCCAGTTGATTCAGAAATTACGGCAGCCCCATCAACATTTCGGGTATATAAACTTTTCCAATTAACACCATCAAAGAAGTAAAAGCCAGTAAAAAAGTCAATCTGATAGACCAGTAAACCTGTGGCTGGATTCTTAATGCCTGCTCGTTGAGCGAGCGTCATACGTGGAATCAGTAGTCCTTTTGAGGTTGAAGTTAGGTCCAATAATGCAGAATTATCGGGTTTTGTTGTTCCGATTCCAACATTTTCGCTTTGTGCAATTGAGTTTAAGGCACTCAAAAGCAATAACATGAAAGCTCCGACTCTCAGACGGAGATTCTTGAAAGGTAAAATTATTACTGACATTTCTTATAAAGATTAATCGTAAGCTTAATACTTACTCCTTGGGTTAAGTGACTAAATAGGACACTATATTATTTGAAATCAGTCAAATAGTATGCCAAAAAAAAGAATTTGAAAAATATTATTTAATATATTGATAGTCAGCAGTTTGGGTATAGGAATGATAGTGAATTGCTGAAATTAAATACTCAAGAAAACGGAATGCTGGAATAGTTTGAGTATTTTTAACTGTAAAAAGTTGTGCTTTTAGGAATACAACTGATTTTGGAGAAAATATATGTAAGATTAAAAATTACTTAATTTTTGCTGGTATTTAATACTTTTCGGAAGAATATATTGATTAATTATTACAGATGTTGTTTGATTTTTTAGAGATATGATTAAGTTTGTAGTCAGGTTTATACAAGAATAATGTATCATAAAATAGAAAATAATAATATGCAATAAATTCTATAAATAATCACAAAAAAGAATTTAATTCGGATAAAAACACTTTTCACCGAACAATATTGTTAATGATTACTAATGAAAGTTTGGGAGAAGTAAAGAAAACTAATTACTTTTGTGCCGAATGTGGTAAGTTTGAATAGAGAGAGGTAATAGGCAAAATACTAAGCAAATTTAAGAAAATATTAAGATGAAACGAATAGCAGTTTTTACTTCTGGCGGTGATGCACCTGGTATGAATGCCTGCATCAGAGCTGCGGTTAGAGGAGCAATATATCATGGTTTGGAAGTTTACGGTATTAGAAGAGGATATAATGGGATGATTACGGGCGATATTTTCCCGATGCACTCGCAATCAGTAAGTAATATAGTTCAGCGTGGTGGTACAATGCTAAAATCGGCGAGAAGTAAAGAGTTTATGACTCCCGAAGGCCGTAAGAAAGCTTATGAAAACTTAATGAATGCAGGCATTGAGGGTCTTGTGGCGATTGGTGGAAACGGAACGTTTACTGGTGCGGAGGTTTTTTATAACGAATATGAAATTCCGACAGTAGGTTGTCCAGGGACAATCGATAACGACCTTTATGGTACTGATTACACGATAGGTTTCGATACTGCCGTAAATACTTCGCTCGAAGCGATTGATAAAATTAGAGATACGGCTGACTCACATGACCGTGTGTTTTTTATCGAAGTAATGGGTCGTGATTCTGGTTATATTGCTATTCAATCGGGTATTGGTGGTGGAGCTGAAATTGTAATGGTTCCTGAAACTCATACACCGCTTAAAAAAGTAGTAAGTACGCTAAAAGATGGTTGGTCACGCTCGAAATCTTCATCAATCGTAGTAGTTGCTGAAGGCGATGAAGAAGGTCATGCCGTTGATATTGCCGAAAAAATCAAGAATCAAGTAGCTGATAAACTTGATATTCGTGTAACCACTCTCGGACACATCCAGCGAGGGGGTACACCAACCGCTTACGACCGAATCTTGGCGAGTCGCTTAGGTTTGGGTGCAGTAGAAGGTCTAATCAAAGGCTACAAAAACGTAATGGCAGGAGTTGTGAACAACGAAATGGTTTATACGCCATTTATTGATACTATCAAGAAACCAAAACCAATTCACGACGATTTGTTAAGAATGGTGCATATATTGAGTATGTAATCTCAGATGACGATTAATGAATGACGAATATATTATTTAACCTATAGAGTTAAAGAAAGTCGTCATTCATTAATCGTCATTTTCCTAAATCCACCCCATTGCTTTGTAGGTACAGTAACCAATTATCTCTCTGAAAATCAATTGGCTGTATGCCAAATAATCTTCTTTTGGTAGAATATTAAACCAAAAATAATTTCTTTCGTGCGAAAGATAATTTGCCCCGAAAGTATCTATTTTTACGCCAATTTTTTCAAAACAAGCACTTGCTCTTCGTAAATGAAACCCAGAAGTAATCAGTAAATAAGATTGGTTTTTGAAATGTTTTTTCAGAATCTTTGAGCAGTTTTCGGCATTTTCTTTGGTATTTTGAGCCTTAGTTTCCATAAAAATACACTCTTTGGGTATTCCGCTGATGATTAGGTATTTAGCAATTTCTTCTACTTCTTTTTTAGGCGTTCTTTCGAAAATCGTAATATCGCCACCACTGATTAAAACCTGTTTGATTTTCCCATTTTTATATAACTCAACGGTTTGGGCGATGCGGTCGGCTGATTTTCCGAGGAAGAGGTTTTCTTTAGGCAATTTATTGTCGTTGATTGTTCCGCCAGTTAAAACAATGCCTACATCGTGCGTTTTTACAGCCGAAATTGATGTCGGCGGAATTTCCCACCAAAGCATTAACTCGTTGATAAGTAATGGATTTGAGAAAATATATAAAAAAATGAAGGCTGAAAAGACCAGTTTCTTCGATTTGGTACGATTTTTTGTATAAATCGCATAGACGAGAAGCAAGCTCAAAATGCCGATTGGCATAAAAATAAATGTCAAAAACTTAGAAGCAATATAAAACATTAGTATTCGTTTATTTTTAGATAAAAATCTGAGACTTTAGGTGTTTCCGTACATTTACTCAGTAACTAAATTAACAAGCCTTTAACAAAAAACACGCAATTAAGTATTTATCTTTGTGAAATAATATAAAATGAATAAAACCTGTACTGATATGAGAATTAGCCGTGCGGCGTTCCGCTATTTTAGAAGTCTGTTATTGATTGCCTCGCTCATTTTTTCTGCCGATGCTTTCGCCCAAGAGGGCCATTCAATCAAGGTAAGGATGAAAGGAGTTACTGAAGGAAGAACTTGCCATTTAGCTCATTTTTTTGGTTATAATCAATATATAAAAGTTGATTCGGCTAAAGTTGAAAATGGTGAACTAAATTTTAAGGGCAAAGACCCACTCAAAGGAGGTATTTATCTGATTGTTCTTTCACCATCGAAATATTATGATTTTGCTATCAATGGTAAAGAACAATTTATGGAAATCGAAGGTGATACTACCGATTTTGTGGGTTCAGTAAAATTTAAAGGTTCTAAAGAAAACGAGATTTTGTTTGGCTATCGTAAATTTTTGCAAGACAAAAGCAAAGAAGCCGAAGCCATGACTACGATGGCGAAATTGAAAAATGACCCAGCTTCGCAAGAGATGAACCGTAAGAAAATGGAACTGATTCAGAAAGAGGTTGATACCTACATGAAGAATATAGTTAAAGCAAACGAAGGGTCGTTTGCGGCTAAAGTAATCAAGGCGAATATCGACCCTGAGCTACCGACAGAATTACCTAAAAAAGCCAACGGTCGCCCAGATTCAACGTATTTATTCAATTATTATAAAGGACATTATTTCGATAATCTTGATTTTGCTGACGACCGTTTGTTACGTTCGCCGTTTATACATAGCCGTGTGGAGCGTTACTTTAAAGATTTGGTTTATCAAATAACCGACTCGGTGAACCATGATGCGGATAAAATTTTAAAACTCGCCAAGAAAAACCAAGAAGTATATCGTTGGACTTTATGGTGGGTGACAAATAAATACGAAAACAACGAAATCGTTGGACTTGATGGCGTTTTTATCCACTTAGCCGAAAACTATTATTTGAAAGATGCCGATTGGTTGGACTCAACGCAACGTGCAAAATTCAAGGAAAGAGTAGATATTTTGAAGCCTTTGCAGACTGGTTTTGTATTTCCAACACTAATTGTGGCTGACTCTCTGGGAAGAGAATATAATCCAATGCAGAGTAAAACCAAATATACAATCGTGCATTTTTATGACCCAGATTGTGGTCATTGCAAAGAATCTGCCCCGAAATTGATGGAGTTTTATAATAAAAACAAAGATAAAGCAACTATCTATAATGTGAGTGTGGCTTATGATACCAAGAAAATGAACAACTTTGTGTATGGCTATAAGACTCAGCCATTGTTAAATCTATGGGACTCGAAGGGTAGGTATTATTTCAGAAAAAACTTTGATGTTTATTCTACACCAACCAATTATATTTTGGATAAAGACAAGAAAATCATCGCCCGACGAATACCTGTCGATAAACTCGAAGATTTTATTAATTTCTATGAGCGTCAGCAAATGCAAAAAATGACTGGTAATACTGGAAAGTAAAAAAACTGATAAACCATAGAGCCGTTGCCAATTGGTAACGGCTTTTTTATTTGTTAAATTTTAACAAATATGCCAATGCAAAACGCTCACCCAAGGTTCGCTGGCCCGCAGAATCAAAATGGATGTCATCGCCTTTATGCTTGAAATCTTGGGTTTGAATGATGGTTGAATATCGGTCTGTATCTACATATTCTCTTAGCTGTTGATTAAGTTTCTGCCAATTATCGTTGGTTTTTGAATAAGAACCTAATTCTCCTAAAATGATTGGTAAGTTTTTCACTCCAATAATGTTTCTAAACATTCCGAAGAGCTTAGTCAGGTTTTGCGTATGAAAAGGAATACGTTTTTCGGAGGCATCACTCTCTCCTTGATGCCACAAAATACCTTTAACTATACCATATAGCTGTCCGATAGCCACTTTTTCTTTGAAATTAGAAAGTAACTTTACATCTCGATAGGTAGAGTCTCCGAGCCATTGCGAAATAGCACTACCACCTATGGCCGTAGGAACGAGCAATATGGATACATCTTCAGGGATTTGTTGCAATAATCGGTTGGCAAATGAAACGCCACAGTCGAGGCCCGTGCGAGTAGGTTCGTAAAAATGTAATGGTTCTTTGGCGTAAATCAATTCTCCTTTTTTATTTAGACTTAAAACACGTTTGTTCGGAATCGTATCAGAAGGTGCTACTTGTCCTCTACCAGCCATGTTTGATTGCCCCGCCATGATGAAAACCCAAACTTTATTTTTTGAAGGAATAGTACTTACTTTTTCGATGATTTTAGGAAAATATTGTGTACGTTCCAAGTCGGTTTCTTGAGCTTGGAGTGTGTGAGAAATTGCGAAAAAGAATATTAAGTATAGGTTTTTTTTCATACATGCGACCGAATAAATATAAAACCAATAAAAGAAAGGGTTAAGGTACGGAATTTAAAGAATTAGAAAAAGCGAAGCGTCCTGAAAGATTGTCTTTCAGGACGCTTCGCTTAATTTTTCTTAGGCCAGTTTATTAATCTTCTTGGTATAAAAAGCCGATAAACCAAGAATTGCTGCCACAATAGTTACGATAATAAT
>JAIYBU010000102.1 GCA_027488335.1 Cytophagaceae bacterium | reverse complement strand
TTTTTATTGGTTTTACCAATATCAAAAACGGCACAGACTTTCATGTAGATAGATTTGGAGCTTTGTTTTGTTTCGTAATAAATCGGGCTGTAAAAATACAAATTTATATGATATGTACAAGCCTGTTGTGTACTGCTCTGAGAATTTAGTTTGGCTAAATAACGAAATAGGAACGTCCCAATTAGACGTTCCTACGAGCAAAATTTACTCTTAAAATTAATCTTCTTACAATCTAAAATTACGCAAGTTATAAGTAAATGTCAGCATAAAATAGCGTGTAAGTACCTGACTGCGAGCATCTTCGATGTAGGCAGTTGATACATTGCGGGCGATACTGTTATTTTGTTTCAATAAATCAAAAACATTCAAACGAATTTCGGCCGCTTGCTTTTTCAAGAATTTATACCCAAAACCTGCATTCCATAAGATAAAATTTTGGTTAAAGCCCGAACCTAAACCTGAATAGGCTTGGTTTAAGACTTCAGATTGCAATAAAAACCCTTTTCCAAAAAGCCAATTGATTTTGAATGAAGTATTCTGAAATACATAGTTAGTGTTGAGGGTAGTCTGAACTGAGTTTCGTACCAAACTGTATGTAGGCGAGTATGAAAGCGTAAAGTCCACTTTTTCGCTCACATTACTACTCAAAACTAAACCACCGTTGATACCATATGTATTCGTAAAGCTCTTGATTTCGTTGATTAAGTTTGGATTTTTAGCATAATTTACACCCGCACTAAAGTTAAGGTTTGACTTAATTTTTGAAATCGGAATGCCATAACTAATGAACGTTCTGGCATTAAACAAACCATCAAGATTGACTGGTTTTGTGAGTTGAGAGCCTTTAAACAAAGTAATACCTTTGGCCAATTCGTAATCTTTATCGGCGATAAAAGTTGACTGAACAATGGCATTATTTGAATAACCCAAATTTACAAACATCATTATATTTTGAGCAGTCTTGGCATTGGTTATTCCATAGCGAACGGATAATGAATGGCTATAATCTTGCTTCAAATTAGGATTTCCCGTCGAAAGTTGCGTTGGATTACTGTTATTGATTACACCTTGTAATTGATTAACCGAGGGGGCATTGGTATTAGTTCGATAAAAAATTCGGAGATTTGCTTTATTCTCAAATCGGTAATTATACATCGCATTTGGTAAAATACTATTGAATGAATATTTTACATCTTGTGCAATTGGGTATGTCTGCTCACTTGCCAGTTGAGCATTTTGATAAGTTGCTCCCAACGAAAACATTCCTTGTTTTCCACGTAAACGATAACTTACACCCGTGCGGTTGGTTAGATATGAATTATCAAAAACACTACTTAATGAAGGCTTTAGTACGGTATAGGTTAAAAATTTCTCGTCATAAGCATTTACTTCTCGGTCAGAGGTACTAAGCGTATAACTTACATTATGGTCAAATTGCATTTGTCCAGTTTTACCGACTGGCTCAGTGTAAGTAAGCCCCAACGATGTACGATTACTATTGGTCTGCGACTGCGTTTGTTGATTGACAAGCTGAGTAGTGTCTTTAGGCGTAAAATATCGGCTAATTGAATATTGAGAAGTCAAGCCTGTTTGGTCGCTTGAATTATTACCCAAATTTATTGAAAACGTTCGTCCATTTTTAGCAAAACGATGTCTGAATAGCACTTCTCCCGAAAAATTAAACCCGCTATTTGCCGAATTTCTACTGGTTTGATTCGTGTTTATTGGTTGAGTCCGTAGATACGTCTGACTTGTAAGAGCAGAAAAGGCATCATTGTCTTGCCAGCTAATGCGAGGCGTAAAAATAATTGAATTGTTTTTATCAATCGTATATTCTAAACGAACATTGGCTCGGTGGTTAATATTTTTATTTTGAGTGGTACTTGTGTCATTATACATTTGTGGTACTGAGCCTAAATATTCACGAGCGGTAATGCTCTGATTTCCATTGTTTGCCACATTGAAAAAATAACTGGTGCTAAGTTTTACTTTTTTGCCTAAATTATCGCTATAATTCAAGCCGATTGACGTAGTTTTTGCAATACCTGGTTGCTGGCCAACCATAAAATTACTGGCATCTCCACCACCACCAAAACCTCCGCCTCCTCCGCCACCACCACCTCGGGGGCCTCCACCGCCTCCACCTTGTGGGCGTCCGCCGCCACCGCCTTGTCCGCCACCACCAAATTGCATACCACCGCCACCACCAGAACTACCAAGTACTCCTAAAATATCTTGGTTCGAGAAATTTTGTTGGTTAATATTATTTGATAAACCAATGATTGTAAGACGCTGGTCTTTCTTGAAAAAATTGACACTTACGCCAGACTGATAACGTTGGTCATCGCCTACACCTGCATATACTTTTCCGAATTGGCCGTTGTTTTTACTTTGTCGAGTTGTGATATTGATGGTTTTTACGGCGTTGCCATCATCAAAGCCTGTAAATTGCGATTGCTCGCTGAGGCGGTCAAAAACCTGCACTTTATCAACAATTTCGGCAGGAAGATTTTTGAGAGCCAATGCAGCATCATCTCCAAAAAACTCTTGTCCATCCACGGTAACTTTTCTCACTTCTTCACCTTGTGCTTTTACCACACCGTTTTCGATGGTTACACCTGGCATTTTCTTAACCAAATCTTCCACCGTAGCATCAGGATTTGTCTTAAATGCTCCTGCGTTATACTGAATCGTATCGCCTTTCTGCTCGACACGTACTTGTTTTTCACGAACCGTTACTTCGCCTAATTGATTGGCATTTTCGGTCAATTTCAAAATCCCTAAATTTTTAGGAGAATTTCCCACCGAAACTCTCATTTCGAGGTTTGCATAGCCAATCGAAGAAACTCTTAGGCGATAATTTCCAGTTCTAACATTGCTGAGTTTAAAATTACCATTGGCATCAGCCAAGATGCCTTTTCTTTGAGTAGAATCTCTTGAATTTATCAATAAAATACTTGCTCCTGATACGCCAACGTTTGCCTGTGCATCTTGTACAGTGCCTGTTAGTTCAGAAGTTTGAGCAAATGTTGTAAAAAATATAAATGAAAATAAAATGGTTTGAAGTAATAGATTTTTCATAAAAACTTGGTGTTTACGGCAATATCGTAATTGTTAAATTTTCCTATTTATATATAACGATATGTTTGACAGATTTAAACTAAGCAAAGTTTAGTTTAAATCTGTCAATAAACGACCAAAAACAGAGTTGTGTAGATAAATGCAAGTATTAATCATCAATTGATTGATAAATCATACGAGTAAAGAGTGCTTCTGAACCACCATCGGGTGCGGCTTGGGTTTGTTTCATCAATACCATCACGATTTTTTCTTTGGGGTCTGCCCAATAATTGGTATTAAAATACCCACTCCAATTAAATCTTCCTGAGTTTCCGTTGCCTTTCAATTGTCCTGCTGGACTAATTACACTAAAGCCCAGACTAAAGAAACTTTCGCCTTTTGGTCCGCCATAAAGTTCACCAGTTTGGTTGGTAGCTGTTAGTAAATCTACCGTTGTTCGGCTCAAAAAACGTTTTCCATTCATCGTGCCACCATTGAGCAACATTTGCAAGAAAGTAGCATAATCTTTGGCCGTTGAAGAAAGTCCTGCTCCGCCCGAAAAGAATGTCTTCGCTCCCGAAATTGGATAATTTGGGTCGTAGAAAGTAACAGGATAACGCACCCAAGTTTTTACACTATCGGGTTTATGAATATACACCAAACGGTCTTTTTTAGCATCAGGCAAATAAAAATAAGTATCTTGCATTGCAAGTGGCTCAAAAAGATGCTGTTTCAAATATTCATCAAAAGGCTGTCCCGAAACAATTTCTATGAAATATCCTAACACGTCCAACCCTTCGCTATACGTAAATTTCTCACCTGGATTATGATGCAAAGGGAGCTTCGCCAATTTCTTTATATTATCGCCAATCTTAACTGGATTTGTTGTGAATAAATCGACAATTCCTGCTTTTTTATACATCATCTTAAAGCTTTCATCGCCATCAATTACGCCGTAGCCAAGCCCTGAAGTATGCGTAAGCAAATGACGAATCGTGATTTCAGACTTCGCTGGCTCACTCGTATAGGTAGTATCGGCATATTTGAACGATTTCATTACACGAGGATTCTTGAATTCGGGAATAAACTTTGAGATGGGGTCATCGAGCGAAAACTTTCCTTCCTCATAAAGCATCATTACGGCCGTTGAAGTAATGGCTTTGGTCATGGAGGCTATTCTAAAAATATCATCCGTTTTCATTGGCTTTTTGGTCTGAAAATCTGAATAACCAAATGCTTTTTGATACACAATTTGTCCATTTTTTGTAAAAAGTGCCACCATTCCTGGAAGTTTATTCTGCTCAACGAGTTGGTTTAAAGCATTATCAATGCGTTTGAGTCTTTCCGACGAAATACCTACCGATTCGGGACTGGATGCTACCGACAGAGGTTTTGATGAAACCGAAGAGGTAAGCTGGGTTTGGGCTTTTGCTTGGAACAGTGCCAATTCGACAACGACTAAAAAAAGAAGTTTTTTCATTAGATTTTATGGGTTGAATACATATATAAAACAATTATGAGCTTAGCTTAACGAACCGTTCGCCGTTATGATTACGAACAAAAACACTATTTATCATGGATTTTACTTTATTCCCTCCTCCGCAAATTATCCAAAACCACCGCCGTAGCGATTCCCACATTCAACGATTCGGCCTCTCCAAACCTCGGAATTGTTATTTTTTTAGTAATTAGCTTTTCAACCTCCGCTCCTATTCCATTCGATTCATTTCCCAAAACTATATAGCCACTTTTCGGAAAATCAAAACGATGCACATTTTCAGAATTTAAAAATGTTCCAATAATTTCAGTTTTACCACCTTTTACAATATTTTCAAAATATTCTGAAATTACAGAATAATAAACTCTAATTCTTGTAAACGACCCCATTGAAGCTGCAACTACTTTGGGGTTATAAAAATCGACGCTGGTTTCGGAGCAAATCACTTTTTTGATGCCATACCAATCGGCAATTCGGAGAATCGTTCCGAGATTCCCAGGGTCACGGATATCGTCCAGAACTAATGCAAATTCATTGGCGTCAGCAATTAAAGGCGTATTTTCTCGCATTTTTACTACTGCCAAAGCCGCATCGTTGCTTTGGAGTGTTCCAAGTTTTTCGAGTTCTGTTTGCGAAATCTGCTCAATAGATATTTTTTTAAAGTTTTTTTCGTTTTCAGTAAAAAATTTAGGTGTACACAGCAATAACTCTGTTTCTAAATCAGACTTCAATAATTCTTGCACACTTTTTGCACCTTCAACCAAAAATCGTTGATGTTCTTGACGATATTTTTTTATTTGCAAAGATTGAACGTACTTTTGCTGTTGTTTTGAAAACATTAATTTTGAAAATTTACGACGGGTCTACCCGTAAGATTACAAACTACAAGTCACAGGTAATTTACTTGATAATTAGGCAATTATGATTTCTAAAATAATATCATACTCAACAATAACTCTTAGTATTTTATTTAGAAACAAACGCTTTTATAAGATTTCGTATGCTTGCTTAATGATTTTGGTGGTTAGTTCGTGTACTCGAAAAGTACAACTCGAACGTGACGAATATCGTTTAAATAATTTTGAATTCAAAGGTAATAAACAAATCTCAACCGAAGAACTCGAATTACTGATTCCACCAACGCAAAAGCCCAATCGACGCATTTTATACCTTCCCGTAACGCCTTATGTTGGTTTTTATAATC
This sequence comes from Cytophagaceae bacterium, assembly GCA_027488335.1. Lineage (GTDB taxonomy): Bacteria > Bacteroidota > Bacteroidia > Cytophagales > Spirosomataceae > Emticicia. The sequence goes on along the minus strand of JAIYBU010000102.1, from coordinate 15,683 downwards.
TCGGTAAGTCGATGTATAGTCAGGCTAAAATAGCAAAGAGACTCGAAAAATGGCAAACAAAGTTAAATAACTTGCCAAATCCGATAAATTATGAGGCAAAAGTTGAGAGAAAAAGAAAAAAATATCTGAGTAAAGTAAGTGTGTATAAAGACCGACTCGACACCAAAGAAAACTGGTGGATGAAAAATATTGGTGAAGCTCCCGCAATTATTACCGAAAGTGCCATTAACAGAACAAGCAAAAGTATCAACGAATATTTATACAGCAAAGGCTTTTTTGATAGCAAAGTAAACTACCAAATCGACTCGGTAAATACCAATAAACGCATCAAAATTACGTATTTGGTTGAAGAAAAAAGGCCATATTTACTCGATACGATTAGCTATGTTATTGAAGATAGAAAAATTGATTCACTTTTAAATATTCATGCTCGAAATAGCTTTTTGCAGCGAAGTGATAACGTGGATTTTAACAATATTGATGCCGAAAAGTTACGAATCGAAGGTTTATTGAAAGACAATGGCTATTTTAATTTTGTCTCAAAAAACCATATCAGCATCCAAATCGACACAACAGACTATATCAAACGTGGTTTTAATGTAAATTTGACGGTAAAAATTAGCAATCCGTTCCTAAAGGAGCAACACGACCAATTTACGCTCGAATCAATCAATTTTATTTCGGCTGATGCTTCGACTGATAATTCTCAAAAAATTGATACGACCACTGTGGAACTCAATAGTATTCGATACACATTCATTGGCAAAAAATTTCCAGCAAAAATTCTTGATAAAAAAATTCTGATTCGACCAAATCAGTTGTTTAAAGCTTCGTTGGTCAACGAAACTAACCGCCAACTTTACGGCCTCGACCAATTTGCTTTTGCCAATGTAAAATTCACGCAATTACCTGATAATAAACTCAGAGCAGATATTATTGCCCCGACAAATCCGAAATATACGACTGCCTATAATTTTGATGTCAACAACATCAATAATATTTTAGGTGGGGGGGCAAGTGTTTCGCTACGTGCCAGAAACTTATTGAGTATTTTAGAAACCACCGAACTCGGTTTTCGTGCCAATCTGGAAGGACAACCTGGCTTGGATTCTACCACCCAAAGAAGTCGAGAATTAGGAGCGAATTTAGCTTTAAATATCCCCAAAATTATATTTTTTAACAGATTTTCTAATTTGTTGAGTCTGAAAAGTCCACGAACGCAATTGGCCGTCAGTTTTAATAACTCCAAACAAAGGCTTTTTGAGAGACAAGTATTTCGTCTGACGGGTAATTATTCTTGGCAACGCTCAAAATATGAAACGGTTTTGATTTCTCCGTTTGATATAAATTTAATAAACACTCCTTATAAAAGTGAAAGTTTTGAACAAGTTTTGCTGGATAATCCCAATCTAAAAGTACTTTACGACCCGCAATTTGTATCAAGCATCAATGGCACTTATATATTTAATAATCAGGTTCAAGGTAAAAATATCAAAGCAAAATACATCAGATTTTTTGTAGAATCGGGTGGCACAACGTTAAACTTTTTTCCTGACAAAAATCAAATTAAATTTATTGACCAAATTTTTCCGCTGGATACTAATCAACGAGCATATTTTAGGTTTATTAAGATGAACTTTGATTTCAGAAAATATATTCCAATCAATAAACGAGACTCTTGGGCGTATCGACTTAACTTAGGAATTGCTCACCCTTATGGGCAAAATAAAGCAATGCCATTTGAAAAAAACTTTTTTATTGGCGGGCCAAATAGTATTCGAGCATGGCGACCACGCACATTGGGGCCAGGCTCTGCTTTAGGAACGACTATCAATAACCGTTTCTCGCAGCAACCTGGAGATATTCTGCTCGAAACAAGCATTGAATACCGAAAATATATGTTCAGGTTTATCGGAAATTGGAATGCTGGCTTGTTCATTGATGCAGGTAATGTTTGGAAATGGTATCAGATTGATACAAAATATAACCAAGCAAATTTCGATTGGACACGGTTTTATAAAGAAATTGCAGTTGGTACTGGTGCAGGACTCCGACTTGATTTAGACTATTTTGTAGCTCGTTTCGACTGGGGCGTAAAGGTATTCGACCCAGCCAAAGCTACAGGTGAAAAATTTGTGCTTGATAATCTCAAACTGGGCAGAAACAATGAATATTATCCAGTATTTCATTTTGCTATTGGATATCCGTTTTGATATAATAAAGGGAGCATTCGCTTTAAGGGGAACGTCCAGTCCGAAGGCCCCTTGTGATTCTCCGCAGTTTTAGTGAGGCAAATCATATTTCAGCAAATAAAGAATAGCTATTTTTGAAAAAACTAATTTTCAAAAATGACAACATATTATATAGTCGGAACAGTCATTATTCTTCATTTTTTAATAGGTTTTGGTTATCTGATGTATAAAATCGGTGGCCCAAAGAAGAAAAACACTTGAAGTTGAATTTTACTATTTTCTAAACATGAAAAACCTTTTCTTAGCACTTTTTATTTCTTTCGGATTCACCGCTAATGCTACTTCATTGACAGATAGCATTAAAGTTTTGGATTTTAAACCGTACAAAATCGACTATCCAAGTTCGTGGAGATTAAAGGCAGGTTGTGCCGTTAATGAATGTTCAATTCTTTCTCCTGCCGATACACTTTCTTGGCCTGATGGCTATACTGAAAGCATTAATCTTACTTTCAATCCACTACCATCAGCAAGCTATACGGTTGACCAATACGCTAAGTTTTCGATTGATTATTTGCCCAAGGTTGTCAAAAACTTCAAGGTTGTTGAGAAAAAGAAACTAAAATCGAATGTTATTCGAGTGACTTACTCAGGCGAAAAAGATACGCACAAACAAACTTGGCGACAATATTATCATGTAAAAGCAAGTAAGGTATATATCGTTACGTTCTCAACAGAAACTTCAAAATACGCCGCTTATCAACCTTTCATTGAGCCTTTTCTGAATAGCTTTACTGTGAAATAAGCTTTTTAAAGAAACAAAAACTTTAAAGCTAAAACCCCAAGCAAACCTGTAACCGAAACGAGCGTCTCCATGACCGACCACGTCTTGAGGGTATCGACCATCGAAAGTTGAAAATATTCTCGAAAAAGCCAAAATCCTGCATCATTTACGTGTGAAAACATCATACTTCCTGCTCCGATACTCAATACCATCAAATGTGGCTCGGTTTGGGTGGGAGCAAGTAAAGGCAACATAAAGCCAGCGGTTGTGATACCCGAAACTGTTGAAGAACCAACAGCCACCCGAATAATGGCAGCCATCCCCCACCCCAAAATCAATGGGTGTAGCGACGAATTTGCCATCATATCAGCAATTGACTGACTTACGCCTCCATCGGTCAGCACTTGTTTTAATGCACCTGCTCCGCCAAAAATCAGAAATAGCATGGCTACATCTTTTATCGAATCGCCTAAAAGATTGGTTATTTCAGGCATTGATTTGTTTTGCTTGATTCCGAGCAAATAAATTCCGACCAAAACCGAAATAAACATACTCACAACTGGGTCGCCGATGAAGTTGAGGCATTCCTCCAAAAACGAATTTTCGGGAAGATAGGATGCTCCGATAGTTGCAAAACTTATCAAAATAATAGGTAATAAAACCGAAAGTAAACTATTGAAAGTAGAAGGCATTTCCTCATCCGAAAGGTCAGGAGCAATAAAGGCTTTATTGGGTAAAGTGGCATATTTTTTCAGCGTCGAACCAAACAAAGCACCCGAAACTAAAATTGCTGGAATTGCCACGATGATTCCGTAAAAAAGTGTAAGCCCCATATCAGCATTAAACTGCTTCACGATGGCCAACGGTGCAGGATGTGGCGGTAGGTATCCTTGTGTAACCGAAAGCGAAGCCAACATCGGTAATCCAATATAAACTGCAGGTAATTTGAAGCGATAAGCCACCGTAATAACCAACGGAGCAAGCAACATAAAGCCAACCGAATAGAACAATGGCAAACCAACAATAAACCCCGTAATCATAAATGCCCAACGCACATGGCTCGTTCCGATAAGTTCCATCATTTTGGTGGAAATTCGCTGAGCAGCACCACTTTGAGCCACCAATTTTCCGAGCATGGCTCCAAGTGCAATAATCGCCACAATCGAACCGAGCGTGCTACCAGTTCCTTGTTGAATTGATTTCAGAATTGCCTCTGGCTTCATATTCAAAGCGAACCCAGTTCCCAACGAAACTATCAGAAAAGCCAAAAAAGTATGGATTTTAAAATACGAAATGAGCAAAATCAGCACCATAAGGCCGATAATTGTGATTAGTAGAGGCATTGCTTTTAAAATAGGTTGAATTTAGTCTGCAAAATATACATTTTTTTGTAAACCCAATTTATAAAACTTGAAATCTCTATTTACTTAGTAGTTAGCCATTTATCAGTAGTATTTTTTGTTTTAAGTTTTATTCTTGCCTTTTGTATAACTTTTCGCTAAAAATTTAAGTTATTTTAAACTGACAATCTGTCAGTATTGTTGTAATTTTGTAGTTCAATTCTCGAAATTGAACTTTTACACTCAAAAATAACATGGAATTAGTTACAAACTCATTAAAGATTCTCAACGAAGAAGATAAGAAAGACCTTGATGTGGCTCGCATCAGCGAAGACGAAAAGAGTACAGCTTCTCGCAAACTCTATATTGAAAGCTACGGTTGCCAAATGAACTTTGCCGATAGTGAAATTGTGGCTTCGATTCTGAGAGAAAATGATTTTGCTACCACTTCAAAAATCGAAGAAGCTGAACTTATTTTGCTCAATACTTGTGCCATTCGTGAAAACGCCGAGCAAAAAGTGCGTCATCGCTTGCAGCACCTTGTGCCGATGAAAAACAAACGTAAGAATGTTAAAATCGGGATTTTAGGTTGCATGGCCGAACGTTTGAAAACCAAACTATTAGAAGAGGAAAAAATTGTTGATATGGTTGTTGGGCCCGATGCTTACCGTGATTTACCCAACCTCATCAACGAAGTGGAAGAAGGCCACAAAGCCGTAAACGTTTTCCTCTCAAGAGAAGAAACCTACGCTGATATTACCCCAATTCGCTTGGATTCTAATGGTGTAACTGCCTTTATCAGTATCATGCGTGGCTGCGATAATATGTGTAGTTTCTGCGTTGTGCCTTATACACGTGGACGTGAGCGTAGCCGTGATGCCCACTCAATCGTTAAAGAAGCAACCGATTTATTCAATCAAGGCTATAAAGAAGTGACACTTTTGGGGCAGAACGTAGATAGCTATAAGTGGCAATCAGCCGATGACTCTGTTGTTACGTTTGCCAACCTCCTTGAAATGGTGGCACAGGTTAGTCCTGACTTACGAGTACGTTTCTCAACATCTCATCCAAAAGATATTACTGATGAAGTACTTTACACCATCAAAAAGTACGACAATATCTGTAAATACATTCACCTGCCTGCACAAAGTGGTAGCAGCCGTATTCTTGAATTAATGAATCGTACCTATGACCGTGAGTGGTACATGGGCAAAATCGACCGTATTCGTGAGATTCTGGGCGAAGAATGTGGTATTTCGCAAGATATGATTGCGGGCTTCTGCACCGAAACCGAACAAGACCACCAAGATACACTTTCGTTAATGGATTACGTAAAATATGATTACGGCTATATGTTTGCTTATTCAGAAAGACCAAACACACCAGCCGCTAAGAAATTGACGGATGATGTGCCAGATGATGTAAAAAGTCGCCGATTAGCAGAAATTATAGCCAAACAAAGAGAACACTCTTTAGAACGCAATCAAATGTCAGTCGGAAAAGTCTATAAAGTATTGGTTGAAGGTTTCTCTAAGCGTTCTCAAGAACATTTATCTGGCCGTAACGACCAAAACAAAATGATAATTTTCCCAAGAGAAAATTTCCAAAAAGGCGATTACGTGAATGTTTTAGTCACCGAATGTTCATCAGCAACACTCATTGGGCACATTGTTGAATAATCAACTTACTAAAGTTATCTGTGATTAAACAGGATTTTTAAAGTAAACCAATAGCTAAAAGCTAAATGCTAAAAGCTAATTAAAATGAGCAACAACAACGAATTACAATCAGTCAAAAATCGCTTCGGCATTATTGGAAATGCACCTGCATTAAACCACGCTCTCAGCGTGGCCATTCAGGTTGCCCCTACCGACTTGACTGTGCTGATAAATGGAGAAAGCGGTAGTGGAAAAGAATCTTTTTCAAAAGTAATTCATGCACTTAGCTCTCGCAAACATGGCCCTTTTATAGCCATCAACTGTGGAGCTATTCCCGAAGGGACAATTGATTCGGAACTTTTTGGACACGTAAAAGGCTCATTTACAGGTGCTATCGACGACCGAAAAGGATATTTTGAAACAACCAGCACTGGTACAATATTTTTAGATGAAATTGCAGAAATGCCCATCGGAACCCAAGCCCGATTACTGCGTGTGCTTGAAAATGGCGAATTTATTCCCGTTGGTTCATCGAAAGTAAAGAAAACCGATGTGCGGGTGGTGGCAGCAACCAACGTTAATTTACTTGATGCTATTGAGCGTGGGCGGTTCCGTGAAGACTTATATTATCGACTAAACACCGTGCCAATTCATGTGCCAGCTTTGCGTGAACGTGGCTATGATATTGAGTTACTTTTTAGAAAATTCTCAACTGATTTTGCCGAAAAAAACCACATTCACCCAATAGAATTGACCGAAAGTGCCAGCCAAATGTTGATGAATTTTCGTTTCCCTGGAAATATTCGTCAATTAAAAAATATTGCCGAGCAAATCACAATTCTTGAGTTTGAACGCATTGTTTCAGCCGAGATTTTGGCAAAGTATCTCCCTCGTGAACAATCAAGCCGACTTCCAGCTTTACTGAAAGGTCTAAACGGTGGCAATGATAGTAACTTTTCGGAGCGAGATTTGCTCTACAAAGTGCTATTTGATATGAGAAAAGATATGACTGATTTGAAAAAATTAGTACTTTCGCTCATGCAAGGAGGGCAAGCTGGCGGGGGGACAATCAATGCCGAAATGATTCAACAACACCAAGGTTTGTTTGAGGATATTCACCAAGAAGATAGTGTGGCTCTGATACCTCCAACGGTCTATACTCCACCACAGCAAACGAGTTATCCAAACTATCAACCAACTGATAATCAAACCATTATCAAGATTGATAATCTTCAAGGCGATAGAATAAATATTGAAGATATTTCGCACGAAACCGAAGAAAATTCGTATTCGCTCGAAAAACAAGAAAAAGAAATGATTGTTCGGGCGTTGAAGAAAAATAACTTCAAACGTAAATATGCCGCTTTAGACTTGGGGATTTCAGAACGAACACTTTACCGAAAAATCAAACAATATGATATTGAAGATGAATAGCTTGCTGATAAAGAATTATGAATTAAAAACGGTTCGCCGTGCGATTAAGAGTTATTTAAAAAAAACAACTATCTTTTCATTCTTAATTCTCAGTTCTTCATTCTTAATTAGCTGTAAAATTTACTCGTTCACAGGCACAACTCTTTCGAGTGATTTAAAAACAATCACGATTCAGAATGTCGTAATGGGAACTGCAGGTGGCCCTGCTAATTTAACGCTAACTTTCACCGAAAAACTGAAAGAATATTATCAGCGAAATACAAGCCTTAAACTAAAACCAAACGATGCTGATTTACTGCTTGAGAGTACGATAGTTGGGTATGAACTAACCCCAGTTTCGGCAACTTCAAGTGATAAAGCAGCTCTTAACCGATTGACTATCAGAGTAGAAGTACGTTTCGTAAATACAAAAAAGGAAGAAGAAAATTTTGAAAAAGAGTTTTCTTTTTACCAAGATTTTCCACAAGAACAAAACCTTTCTCAAGTAGAAAGCAGTTTAGTTCCTAAGATAATCGACCAATTAGTGCTAAATATCTTTACCGATACGGCTGCACAGTGGTAAGTTTTAATTAAGAATGATGAATGAATTAAGAACTAAGAAATTGAGGAATTGGGGCATTCTGACTGCTCCTGTAATTCTTCATTCTACGTTCTTAATCGCACGGGCGACCCCGTCTTAATTTCACTAAAAATGCTTGATAAAAATAACTTTATAACCTACATGAGCAACCCGCAGTCATTATCTCTCAATGATATAATGATGATGGAAAATGCAACTAAGAAATTTCCATATTTTCAGTTGGGTTATACACTCATAGCCAAGGGAATTTATGCCAAAGCCCCCGAAATTGCCCAAGATGCAGTTCGAAAAGCTGCTATTTATGCACTTAGCCGAAATGCACTACGAAAAGTAATAGAAAATGACATGGATTGGAACTCTGTACCGACTGTCAGAGTTTCTGAAAATCTGCTCGAAAATAAGTTTTCGCAAGGAACTATTGAAGATGAATTAAACCGTGAGAAATTGGAAGAGGAATTAATAGAAGCAATTGCTAAACCTGCATTAAGAAACATTCAAGACGAACAACTCGCCATAATTGAGCAATTTATCAAGAAAGAGCCACGCATTCAGCCTATCAGACAAGGCGGAATAAATGATGAAGTTGAAGATTTGAGCGAACGTAGCACAACCCTCAAAGGACCGCTACTTACAGAAAGTTACGCCAAGATATTATCTCGTCAGGGGAGGTTCGACCAAGCAGTAGAAGTTTATAAAAAACTTTTAGTAAAAAATCCCGAAAAAAGTGCTTACTTTGCGGAAAAAATAGCTGACTTACAAAAGAAAATGCAGTAATTTTTGAAAACACATTTCAAGTAACTTATTCATTATCAATAATTTCGGCATATTTTTTGTCATTTCCAAAATAAAAGAAATTTTAAAATATTATTCATAAGTTAATCATTCATTGTAAAAATGTACACTACAGTCTTAGTTTTAATGGTAATTGTTGCCATCTTGTTAGTATTAGTAATTATGATTCAAAACCCAAAAGGTGGTGGTCTTTCAAGCGAATTTGGTGGTGCTGGTTCACAAATGTTTGGTGTACAACGCACTGGTGATATTCTTGAGCAACTAACTTGGGGCTTTTTTGCATTTATCATTGTAGGTGCTTTGACAGCAGGAATTTTTATGGACAAAACTGGCACAGCCGCCACCGATGACAATGGTTTAAATGTTGAAAAAGCAACGGCTCGTCCAACTGCTCCCGCAGCTACACCAGCTGCAACACCTGCGTCTGGAACACCAGCCGCTGGTACGCCAGCGACAGGTACACCTGCCACAACTCCTGCTCCTGCAAAATAAGTGTCTGAAAAATACTTTGAAAAAAGGTGGATATCTCTTTGAGTTATTCACCTTTTTTTACTTACTTAGCCTCCGAAATATTATAGCCATTAAAATCTTTCAAATGACGGGCCTTTCGGGTGCTCTTTTCAAGGTAGAAAACAATAAAAGCGAGCAACTATCTGTTGGCTCGCTTTTATATTTCATTTAGTTACCTACTCAGTTTTGAGTGGCGATAGGTTTTTTATTATCTCCACCTTTCTTAGTAAAAAACTTTTTCTTTCCAAACGGCTTTCTGTAAGGTTTGCGTGCTTGTGAAGCCTTGTATTCTGGAGCGATTCCGAGACCTAAACTTTCGGTAATGTTTTGTTTTTCTACTTCTCTTTCGAGTAGTTTTTCGATGTTTGCTATTCTATACTGGTCTTTTTCGTTAATAAAAGTAAAGGCGGTTCCTTTAGTTTCGGCACGAGCCGTTCGGCCGATTCGGTGAATATAATCTTCGGCATCACGAGGCACATCAACATTGACAACCAAACTCAAATTATTAATATCAATTCCTCTTGAAAGAACATCGGTTGCCACTAAAATCTTGTACTGCTTATTCTTAAAACCTCTCAATGATTCTTCTCGGTCTTCTTGAGTATTATCCGACGAAATACCTCTCGCTTCAAATTTATTTCGACCCAAAATCCTAACAATTTTATCAATCATTGATTTTTGCGATGTAAAAATAATGACCGATTCAGCTACCGTATTCTTCATTAAATGAATCAATAAAGGAAGTTTCTGTTCGTCAGAAGCTAAATAAAATTGTTGGTCAATTCCAACGGCAGGTTTCGATACCGCCAAACGAATTTCTTCTGGATTTTTAAGTATTTTATCAGCAAAATCTCTGATTTTCTTCGGCATTGTTGCCGAAAACATCAAATTTTGACGATTTTGAGGCAAATGTTTTAGCACAAAAAGAATATCATCCGAAAAACCCATATCGAGCATTTTATCGGCTTCATCCAAAATCAAACATTTAAGATTATCAAATTTTACCTCGCCCGAATTCATGTGAGCCATCAAACGGCCTGGGGTGGCAATGATAATATCAGCACCTTTAACCAAAGCTTTGCGTTGTTGGTCCCAGTCTTCCCCTTTTCCTCCACCATAAATCGCAATACTGGTTGCTTGAATGAAATAACTAAAACCCTCTATTTGTTCATCTATTTGTTTAGCAAGCTCACGAGTTGGCACCAAAATAAGTGCCGAAGTATGATTACTTGGCTCACGACTAATTTTATCTAAAATCGGAATCAGATAAGCGGCTGTTTTACCTGTACCTGTTTGAGCCGAAGCTATTAAATCCTTACCAGAAAGAATAATCGGAATGGCTTTTTCTTGTATCGGGGTGACTTGTAAATAGTTCATGGCGTCCACTCCCGTAAGCACGTCATCATGAAGGTTAAGTTCGTTAAATTGCAATTTTTTAATAATTAAATAGGACTTATGAAAGCTTTAATACTTACAAATATAGCATTTAGTAGCTTATTAGCAATAAATAAGCCGTGATTGTTTCGTCTCTTAAAAAATTAGTTTATCGCTCCAAACTATTCAAGGTATATCCTTTTTGTTGTAAAAGTTTCAATACACCTTTTTCGCCGCCTAAATGCCCCGCTCCTACCGCAAAAAAAGTTGGTTTTTGCTTAATATTTTGTTCGATTACAGGAATCCAGTTTTGATTTCTTTTATCCAACATTTCATCTTGTATTCCTTTCATTCCTACCATTTGCTCCGAAATTATTTTTGTTAGAGCCTCAATGTCTTGTTTTGTGTATAAATCTATCATTTGAGCATAGAGTGCGTTGCCATTTTCGGTTTCTTTGACAGCATCCATCAACCATGAAATTTGTTGCTCAGGCGTAGCTTTATCCATCAGAGCCATTTGGTCTTCGATAGTTTCAAGACCTAAAACTTCTTTTTTTGCATTTTTTGCTTCTTTCACAAAATATTCTTCGTACGATTTGGGCATCGGGCAGCCCGCCGATTTCATCAAAGTAAAACTCATATAAACCATCGGTTTTGCTGGCCCAAACATTGCCACGTCCATACCTGATATTTTCTTAAAATACTCACTGAAAACCTTATAATCAGATTCTTTCATGATATCTTTGAGTTTTTTTCCATCGCTCGACATCAGCAATTTCTGCGTTTTCATTATCATTTGTGGGTCGTCCATGTCAATTTCTAAAAAGATTTGTTGAGCAGTTTTAAGTTTTTCTTCTGTACCTTCTGGAACAAAAAATTTATCAGGGCAAATTAAGTGAATTGTTCCAAAAATATACGACGGTTGCGAAAGTCCATTACCCGAAATTTCCCAAAGCAAGCCTTTTTGGTTTTGCTGTGCGAAAGTTTGCGAAAATTGAAAAAGTACAGCAATTAAAACGATGAGTTTGTTTTTCATAGTAAAAATGATAGTTAAATTTTCCCGTAAGAACGCTCAAATTAGACTTTCCCACAAAATTGTTGAAACAAAAGCTAAGTAAATTATTTTTAAAGATAAAAAAGCCCGATGAAAATTCACCGAGCCTTTCACTTTTATTTGTAATATGTGTATTCTAATTAGATAAATGCTTGAGTTTCTTTTCAAGTTCTATGACCATTGGCACCAGTACATGGTCTTCAATGATGGCGTGCTTGCGAAGTTCAAGCTCAAATAATTCAACTTGATTTAAGAAAACCTTGTAAGGTAATGGCGTGATTTGGTTATCAGAATATTGTTTGATGATTTCACTCACTTCTTTCAATTCGTCTTCAATTGGCGAGTGACTTGAAATGAATTTCTCAATCGAAAATTCAAAGTCAATTTCAAGACTTTCAGCACAAACGGGTTTCACTTTTGAAGCAACAATCATTCGACGTATATACGGAAATAATTGCTTTTCTTCCATACGAATATGGTCAACCAGCTTGTTTTTATAGTTATTGAAGAAGATTGCTAAACTCGCCAAAAGCTGATGACTTTGACCGTATTTGCTGAAAATATGGAGCAAAGACTGCTCAATTTCGGGTAGCTTCTTGCTTAAATAATAATGATGTGTGGCTTGTAGATAATCCAATATATCTTCTACCGAAAACTTCTGCATTTTCTCGAAAGGAAAATCTTCATCATCATTGTATAAATCCAAAATCAACTCAATCAACTCATGATTCATTTCGAGATGAGTAATAGATTTGGTTTTAGGCGTAGTATCTAACCGCTCCGTAATCATTTGGAGCATTTTAGAATTATCAATGAGGTCGTTTACTGTTGTCATATCTTTACTTTCTTAGAATCTTGTTAGGCAAAACTATCAAAGTAGGTTTTCTAAAAATATGACAAAGGTCATAAAAACAAAAGAGCATATCGAGATTCGCTCTCGATATGCTCTTTCAATGACTGTAAAGCAAAAAAATTAGTTTGCTTTAAATTCACCAGAAGCACGTAGTTCCACTTCGTCAGCTACAACTGCACCTGGCATTGCACCAACACCAAAGTCAGTACGTTTTACTGAACCCGTAGCTTTGAAACCTACTAATTTCTTGCCATCACGAGCAGCACCTGTGCCAACCAATGTAAGGTCGAGCGTAACTGGTTTCGTAACTCCTTTGATAGTAAGATTTCCAGTCAATTTATATTTTTTCGGACCAGCAGCAGTGATTCCTGTGCTTTTGAAAGTCATTGTTGGAAACTTTGCAGTATCAAACATATCATCTTTTTGAAGGTGGCCGTCACGCATTTCTTGGTTAGTAGTCACTTGTTTCAGGTCAGCAGTTAATTCAAATACTGCATCCGAGAAATCTTCTTTTGAAGAAGTGAGTGTGGCATCGAAGCTTTTGAATACTCCGTCAACTTCTGACATCATTAAGTGAGTAACTGTAAATGTCATTTTAGCGTGAGCTTTGTCAAGTGACCATTTTTGTGCAAAAGATGCAACCGATGCTAATAAAGCAAAAGTAAGTACTGTGATTTTTTTCATTTTACTGTATTTTTTTAGTTAATACTTATGAATAATTAGACTAAATACTATGGACAAATGTAATAACATATAATGTCTTGACAAACTATTTTAAAAACATTAACAATCTTTTAACTAAATAGAAGTAGTATAGTTAAGCAATTGTATCTTTCAACAATCGTAGTGTTCGTTCCCAAGCCAGTTTAGCTACTTCGGCATTATAGCGAGTTGGGGCGGTATCGTTATTAAAAGCATGATTCGCTCCTTCATAAATAAAGATTTCATGCTTAATACCTGCGGTTTTTAAGGCCGCTTCATAAGCAGGGATACCCGCATTTACTCTTTCGTCTAAGCCACCGTAGTGCAGCATCATAGAAGCTTTGATTTTAGGGACATCAACGGCCTCTGCTTGGCGACCATAATATGCTACACCCGCATTAAGCATTGGAGCATTTACAGCAAGTTGATTTACCAATCCACCACCCCAACAAAAACCAACGCAAGCAGTTTTGCCGTTTGATTGTTTTAATGAACGAAGATAATCAAAGCCTTTCAAAAAATTAGTAATATTTTTTGCCGCATCAAGTTTGGCAAATAAACCACGAGCTTCATCTTCGTTGGCAGGAGTTCCGCCAAATGGCGAAAGTGCATCGACACCCAGTGCGATATAACCAGCTTTTGCGACCCTACGAGTTACATCTTTGATGTGCGGGTTTAGGCCACGGTTTTCGTGAATCACTAAAACAGCCCCTATTTTACCTGAAATTTTCTTTGGTTTAGCCAGATAGGCTTTCATTGTTGAGCCATCACCTTCGTAGGTAATATCTTCAGTAATAATATCGTCGTCGTCTTCGGCAATTGTCATTGCGTTGGCATAATTTACTTCCAAAAGAGGTAAAATAGCTATCGCTGCGGCAGTTCCGCCTGCGAGCTTCGCCAAACGTGTCATAAAATCGCTTCGAGTGAGTGGCTTGTGCGTATACTCGTCGAAAAGGTTGATGATTTCTTGATTCATAGTATTAATAGAGTTGATTATTAGATAAAACTACTAATTATTGAGAAAACTTTATTGGTATTTATTCAGAATTTCAATATACTTTTTATGAATACGAAAGAAAATCAATTAACGTTGACACTTTTTAAAAATAAAAAAGAAGGGGCTTGTCGAATAACCACAAGCCTTCTAATTTTTCAACCTAATCAAAATAAAAATCTTTATATTATCAAGTCAATAATAATGGCTTAGGAAAAATGTTTCCCTCAAACCAATTATTTACGAGTTCCGCCATAATCAGTTTCTCTATCCCGCCAAATTGAATGAAAATGGTAAGGCTCATTAGGAAGCACTTGTCCACGCTGAACACTAAATTCAATCCAAATTGAAGGCCCATCAATTCTTACATAATCATTTTGATTTGTCAGTGAGGTTGTTCCGCTATATGTTATGTAAGTGTTTTCTAATTCTTTAACATATTTTGCCAGAATCAAAGCAGCATCCTCATCATTTATATCATCTGTGTAGGTTTTAATGGCATTAATTACTATTTTTTTTTGCGATGGTTGAAGACCAACTAACTGCAAACCAGAATGTTTTTCTGGGAAAACCCAATTTTTTGAAGGTGTCAAAAGTATATTTGTAAATATATTTGGGGATTTTGCAAGGCTTAATTGTGCTTCTGTGAGTTCTTGTAATAAAGCAGACAAGGCCTCTCTCTCTTGACTAATCGGCGAATACGTTTTACCATTTGTCTGAAAAACAAAGGGTTCAACAGCTTCAAAGCGAGGCGTGACACCAACTAATTTGCCATTTTGGTAGGTATTTGCGATTGTATAGTGGTGACCAGTTACTATAATTTCAAATGTACTTGTCATTGATGGTTTTCCCAAAAATGCTACATAGTAATTACCAGACCCGTATTTCCCACCCGATTCTTTTGTATTCAGAAAATCATCGGCTAACCAAACTTGTTGAATTTCATCCCAGCCCTCATTAGCAACTGAGCCAGTCATTTCTTTAATGAGGCTTTTAATAGCTTTCTTTTGAGTTTCATTTAAATCACCAATTTTAATTCCTAATCTTGGAAATAAGGCAGCAGGAAGATTTGACCAAACTTTGATATTTTCCATTGTGTACTCAAATTCCAAGTCAGCAATTTGAGTAGGAGACAGTGTCGCTTTGAAGTCATTTGCGAGGGTGATAACTCTGTCTATATTTTTGCCAGAAAATTCTCCGTTTGAATTCTTTACAGTAAATCCAGTAAAGACTGTTATCGTTAAAAGTGATAGTATTACTAACTTGTTTGTCATTTTAAAAAATATTTAAAAATGATTATAAACTTCTCCCTTCCAAATTGTTTATGAGTTTTGCTTCAAAAGCTACCAACGCTACTAAAAATTTGAAAGGGAGCTTGCTTCCAACTATTTCGCCTAACCTTATCTTACAATTGATAAA
>JAIYBU010000176.1 GCA_027488335.1 Cytophagaceae bacterium | reverse complement strand
GAATAAATGTTTAAATACAAAAATAATTTCAACAAAAGACGTCATAATAAAGTATTAAAACACGAAAATAAAACACAATTTACTTGACATAAAAGCTGTTATGAATTATTTTTGATAGTGGTTTGCTTTCCTAAACACCATAAAATGAAGCGTAAAGTACCTTCGCTAATACATTATAATAATGAAAATATCTAAAAAAATTCTTATCCTGTCGAGTTTTTTGGGTTGTGCAGTTTTCATAGCTAATGCACAATCGGTTATTCCTGAAGAGGCAATTACGGTCTCGGCAGAAGACTCACTCGTTGAAGAACTCCCCACAGTTGAAGCCTTTATCCCAACCGCCGATGTAAACAAGGTTAGAGAGGGGTTTCAGAAGATGCAGCGTTCTATTCCTCTGCAATATAATTCTATCGTACATAGCTTTGTAGATTATTTTATCTACAAAAAACCGAGTTTTACAAAAAAAATGCTCGAAACGAAGAGTTTTTACTTTCCAATTTTTGAAAAATATTTAGCAAAATACAACATGCCCGACGAACTAAAGTATCTTTCGATGCTTGAGTCGGGTTTGAATCCAAAGGCAGTTTCGCACGCCAAGGCTGTTGGCCTTTGGCAATTTATGAAACCTACGGGTAAAGATTTTGGATTGAGAGTTGATGAGTATGTAGATGAACGCATGGACATCGAAAAATCTACAGAGGCTGCTTGCAAATACTTCCGTCAATTATATAATATTTTTGGCGATTGGGAATTGGTTTTGGCTTCGTATAATACTGGCCCAGGAAATTTACGTCGTGCCATTCGTCGTGCGGGAAACATTACGAACTACTGGCAGTTACACCCCTTCTTGCATAAAGATACGCGTGCGTATGTTCCGCAGTTTACAGCAATCATGTACATGATGCACCATGCTGATGAATACGGAATTTTTCCAGAAGAAATCATGGAGCCAGTGGCGGTTGAGAAAGTAATTATTGATGGTTATTTAGACCTCGAAACTTTCTCTAATATGAGTGGCATCAGCATTGATGAGATTCAAAAACATAATCCTTCGATTTTGAAAGGGGTTTTACCTGCTCATTCGAGAGGTTTTGAATTAAGAATTCCAAGCGAAAGTTATGCGTACTTTGAAGCGAATCGTCAGATGATTTTAGATTCAGCACAACGCCAGAATGGTGTGCCAGTAATGTTGGCCTCTAACGCAAACAAAGATGTTATTGAAAATGGTGTAATTATCATCGGTGGTGGCTCTGTAAGAGCATCGAATGATGATAATGTAGATGAAGAAAATGAAAAACCAGAAAATGTCGAAGACGAAATCAAGAAAATTCGTAAGGTAAAAAAGAAAACTTACACAGTAAAGAGAGGCGATGTATTGAATCGTATCGCTGAAAAATATGATGTTGATATGTATGATTTGAAGGTTTGGAATCACTTAAAATCTTCAAAAATAATGGTCGGCCAGAAATTAGTTATTTTAGATGATGTAGAAGAAGTAGTTGAAGTTGAACGTACAATCAAAGAAGAAAGGAAATCGAAAAAATCAATTGAACACACAAAACCAAAATATCATGTAGTACAAAGAGGCGATACGCTTTGGAGTATTTCACAAAGATATGGTGGTATTTCAGTTGAAAAAATAAAAAAGATGAATGGTTTACGCTCAAATTCAGTAAAAAAAGGGCAGAAATTAAAAATTGTTTAACCTATTAAGTAATCAGCCAAAAACGGTATCATGAGAAATCTTGATACCGTTTTTTTATAATGACTTATGGCAATATCCAAAAAAACTACATTTGTAGGGGTCTTCGCAATGGTTACCAATAGTCACTTTTGGAATGTCATTCTGGCTCAAAATATTCTTAAAACGCTTAATATTAGCCTCAATATTTGGTTGTAATTCCTTGACCTCTGTGGTTACATCCAATATTTTATAACCATTTTTTCCATCGTTTAAAATAAGTTTAGCATCCAATTCTTTCCTTAATACTCCTTTCGTTACAAAGTATTGCAGGGCTATATCTTGAATATGAGTTGGTTTGAGTTCTGAACTATTTTTTATTTCTTGAATCTCCCATTTCCCGCTGCTTCGGGTCAGTACATCATTCATTACCAATACGTCTTGATGCACAAACGTTGCCTCAAAAATATCAGCAACTTGTTTTTGCAATGCTTTTTTAGTAAGACTCGCATAAGCATTTCTATTCTTGGCGATTTTTTCAATATCAACAGCAAACGGGAAATTAGACGCACGGTAGGCATCCTCAAAATCATGTCCACCTTTAAACTTTGCCAACGTTTCGGGGCTGAGTGGGTCTTGAAGTTTATAGTGATACTTATAAAGATACAGTTGCTTCAAACATTGCACTCCCTTGATATAAGCGGTCTTTGAAAAAAGGTAATTTGACATATCGATTATTGCCTTACTTTAAAAAACTTGTAGCTGTAAATTAAAGAATGAATGTTTGATTTATTCGCAAATAAAGAGTTTTTTCATAAAATATTATTAAACATCTTCTTTTTCTATGATTTATGACGATTATAGAATCAATTCTTCAAAGTTCATTAATACTCAATATATTATATATCCATTTGATAAGTTTATGTATCCATACGGTACCGCCAGATAACTTATTAGTTTTTTCACTATGGCAAGGTATACTTTTTGTACCGAAATTAATGAGTAGAAGTGTATCTAAAGCCTTTTCTCATCGAATTATACTTACAGAATAGTTTCCTAAGTCACCATGAAAAATTCAATAACGTGTATCAATAATAAAGGAAAAACCCTCACAAAAATACTGTGTTGGTTGGTGATACTACTTTTGATACATATCACAAGCGTGGGGCAAGTAAGCTATCGTGTTGGATTAGATACTGATAATAAGACTTATCGTTTATACATGAAATCGGTAGCGAATTATGCTGGTGTTCAGGCAAAAATCAGTACCGCTCAAATAACTCTTGTTGTTCCACACAACACTGGAAATCAGTATTTTCAGCCATCGAATATCAAAGGAAAAATTGTTGGCCTAAATCAGATGACTTGGAATGTTTCGAGGGTCGATAGCCCAGCCGAAAACCAACTATCTGATTATATTTCATTTGGTTTTAGTGGTAGTGGTAGTCCAATTGTGTTTGATATTAATGCCAATCAAGAAATAGAGTTATTAAGTTTTGAAAATACAGGTACGTGCAATGGAAGTGTAAATTTAATATCAGTAACTGACCCTTTTTTACCACCAAACTCAAAAAACACGAACCCTGGTAATCAAATAACAATTTTAGGATACGGTACAGGTAATGCTTACATGAGTAATTATGGTGGAAGTGTAAACTGTCAAACAGCTTTTCCTGACCTAACAGTTGGAATTTCGGGCAGCTCAAATATTACGGCGGGTATTAGTACAAACTATACCATTTCAGTAAATAATATTGGTATAGCCACTTCAAATGGGCAAATAAGTGTTTCAACCACCCTACCAATCGGAGTGGGGTATAACTCTTTTACGGGTGTCGGATGGAGTATCATCCCGACCGTACAACCAGATGGTACTACCATTGTTTTGGCAGTAACCAATAGCTCAGCGGTCATAAATGGTACTTTAGCTCCATTTATTCTTAATGTAACTGCATCAGCAAGTATCGGAAATGGTAACTTGGTTACAATAAGTAGCAACGTTTCTGGTGGTGGTGATAATAATAACAGTAATAATACTGCCAGTATTAATTCTACGGTCACTGTTAATTCGCCTGATTTATCATTAATTATGGCAGGCCCTTCTACGATTAACCCTAATGGTTCGGCAAACTATACGTTAAATATTGCTAACATTGGTAATGCAGCCTCACTTGGAAGTATTACAGCAAGTATTATGCTACCCAATGGGCTTTCTTATAATTCGTTTACAGGAAATGGTTGGGTTTATGGTAGTAGAACTCTTCAAAACGGCGGTGCAATTTTAATTACCTTCATAAATACAAATCAAATTAATGCCAATACAAGTGCTAATGCTTTAGTAATAAATCTAACTGCAGGAGAAAACACAACAAATAATATGGTTTTGACCGTTGCAGGAACGGTATCAGGTGGCGGAGATAATACCAACAACAATAATATTGCATCGGTCAATACGACGGTCATTGCTGGTAGTTCTCCGATTTTAGTTTTAAACATCAATGGCTCAGGTAGTATTGTTGCTGGTACAAGCAATAACTTTACGATAAACGTGAACAATACAGGTTTGACAGCAACGGTTGGGCAAATCATTACCACAAGCATACTTCCAAGTGGATTTATTTATAATTCATTTATAGGAGCAGGTTGGAGTGTTGTGGCTACTGTACAAAGTAATAGAACCACCTTACTAACAGCCACTTATAGCGGCATTGTTGGAACTGGGGGAGCGACAACTCCGCTTATTATTAATTATATCACTCAGTTGAGTTTGGGTACAGGTGCTTCCTATACGATTACCCATACGCTCACTGGCGGAGGTTCAATCGGTAGTATTTCATCAAACTATAATGTAATTATTGTTGCTCCTGCCAACCTTTCGTTAGTTATCAATGGTATCAATACTATTTCATCAGGTAGTACAGAAAGTTATGTTTTTACCTTATCAAATATTGGTACTACGGCATCAAGTGGTATAATAACCAATACTATTACATTGCCTGCGGGTGTAAATTACAGTTCATTTACTGGTAATGGTTGGAATTTTGTTAGCTCTACTCCTCAACTAAACGGTACTACTTTAGTCACGTTTTCGTACAATAGCAGCATAGCGGGCAATAGCTCGGCTGCATCCTTAGCCTTGAATCTCTCATTTGCCAATACCCTCATAATCAACTCTTCGCTTGTTATCAATAGCAGCATTACAGGCATTGGTATTGGCACCAATTCAACGATTACATTAGTAGTCATATCTGCACCAATAGCTGACTTAACTGTAAGTATCAACGGTACTCCCACTACAAATCCAAACGGAACTGTGGTTTATACCATTACAGTAAATAATATAGGTTCGACTTCAAGCAGTGGCCCAATAAATGTTTCGGTGCTTATTCCGAATGGTTTAAATTATACCTCGTTTACAGGAAGCGGTTGGAGTTATAGTAACAGTACACTCCAAACTGGTGGAGCAATTTTGGTAACTTTTACGACTAACAGTGTAATTGCTGCTGGTAGTTCAAATAATAATTTAGTTATAAATCTGACGGCTGGCGGAAGCCTTGCCAATAATACCATTCTTACAATTACAGGAAATGTTTCGGGTGGTGGTGAGATTAATACCACCAATAATACATATTCTACCAACCTCACTATTTTCTCATTGGGGAATCCGTTGCTCATTGCTACAATAAATGGTCCAACTACCGTAAATGTAAATCTCGCTTACACTTATATTATCAACGTCAATAATATTGGGAGTGCGGCTTCATTTGGCACAACGACTGTCTCAACAATCTTGCCAGCAGGTATTATCTATAATACTACTTCGGGCAATGGCTGGTCATCCATTACGATTCCACAAAGCAATGGAACGACACTCATTGTATCCTCCTATACAGGAACAATTACTCAGAATGGCAGTGCTAATCCACTGATAATCACTATTACACCTTCGGGAATCTTCCCAGCCGGAAGTGTATTTATCATCAATGGTTCGGTTTCGGGTGGCGGTACAAACAACACTGGTAATAATACCTTTTATACAACTATCACTATCAATAACAGTATTTCTACTGCAGATTTAGGCGTGGTCGTTTCCCTTAACAATAAAACTCCAAACTTAGGCCAAATCATCAACTATACTTTCACTCTAACGAATAATGGTTATGGTACACCTACTAATGTACAAACACTGATTACGCTTCCTGCGGGTTTTGTGGTAACTAACGTTGGTACGACCAGCGGTGGATACAATATAAATACTGGAATTTGGAGTATTGGTACAACGCCAACTGGACAAACATTTACACTTACTGTTAGTGGATACGCCAATATTGAAGGCATTGATTATGCTACTATTACACTCATCAATACAAGTTTACAAGATATACTTTCATTCAATAATACAGCCAAAGTTTGCTACGCTACCCCTGTAAGTATTTGCTATGGTGAAGGATATATAGCCTATCTCGGCAAACAAAACACCAATATCAAATGGTTTAAAAACGGTCTTCAAATCAGTAATGCCAATGCAGATTCGCTATTTATTACTACAACGGGCAATTTTTCAGCAAGTTATACTAATACCTGTGGCGAAACTGTAATTACGCCAGCAATTGCGGTAATCAGTGGAGGTTTGCCAAATGCCCCAATAATTATAAGCAATAAAACAAGTATTTGTGGTAACGAAACTGCTCAACTTACGGCTTCAAGTTGTGGTCTGGGCAAGATTCTGTGGAGTAATGGAGCAACAACCTCAACAATTACAGTTAGTACAAGCGGAACTTATACCGCTACTTGCAGCAATTCTTGCGGAGCAAGTTTAGCCTCTAATCCACTCATTATCAATACAAATTGTCAGAATCTTGGTCAAATAGGCAATTTTGTTTGGTACGATACGAATAATAATGGTAAACAAGACAGCGGAGAAAAGGGTGTAAAAAATGTAAGATTAGAACTTTATAAAGATGGATTCTTTACAGGTTTAAGTACCGCAACCGATAGTACAGGAAAATACCTTTTCGCAAACCTAACTTCAGGAAACTACCAAGTGAAAATCTTACCTATTAGCTTTCCTGAAAAGTACTTACTTTCAAGAAAACCGAATGCTGTTGGTATAAATGATGAACTGGACTCAGACTTCTCGGTTTCAACGGGTTTAAGCCAAGTCATTGCTATCAATACTGCGATTCCTTCACAGTCAATCAATTTAACTATTGATGGTGGAATTTATCTAAACCCACAAATCACGATTAGTGACCCTTGCAAATGTTTTGGAGTGGAATATACGCTTACTGAGAAGAAAGAATTATTTGAAACCGTAACCGTAACGGGGCCGACCAATGATACTTGGATTGTGATTGCACAAACAGGGATGTTAGCTTTAGATACGCTCATAAAACGCCCCGTACTACTGGGTAGCCAGTTGATTGAAGTTTCGGCGGGTAAATATCAAATAAATTTTACACACGAAGATAACGTAGGCTACTCGCTCAGAGTAACAAATGGTAGTGATACGCTATCAATCTCAAATTTTTGTTCCATATACCCAACTTTAACGGCAACAAAACTTGACCAAACTATGTGTAAAAATGCCGCTCCAATTCTGCTTACAGCAACAATGAATTTACCAGGGACAGCTCAATTTTATTATATTGATAAAGCTACCAAAGAAAAAATTGTCATCACAGAATTTGACCCAAAAAAATTCACTTCGGGTGAAACCGTCTATATTAAACTTGATGTAACACCTGCCGATGGTCGCTTATGTTCATATACAATTGTGCAAACCGTACAAATAAGTCTACTTGATTGCAACCTTACTTGTAAGCCAATTATTTGTGTACCATTAATGATAACTAAGACCAAAAAAAAATACCCTTCTAATAATGAATTACATAAAAAGTAGTATGAATAAGACACGTAAGATTTTCGAAAAAATAGTATCAATCACAGCGTTATTGATACTTATGATGTCGTTCATCAATCAATATGCTATGGGACAAATTAGCTATCGAGTTGGTTTAGATGCCGACAAGATTACGTATAGGGTTTTTATGAGGTCGGTGGCTTCGTATTCAAATATACAGGCTAAAATTAGTACCGCACAAGTAACGCTCGTAGTACCACATGGCACTTCTGCCAATCAATTTCAGGTTTCAAACTTGCAAGGAAAAATGGTAGGAAATATCCAAATGAACTGGGGTGTTTCGAGAGTGGATGCCCCCAATGAAAACAAAAATGCCGATTATATTTCGTTTGGATATAATGGAAGTGGAAGTGCTCTCCTATTTAATATTGTTGCTGGCGAAGAAATCGAATTATTTAATTTCAAAAATACAGGAAATTGTACCGGAAGTGTTGCACTAATCACGAATACCGATGCTTTCACTCCGCCCAACTCTGCCAACACTAACCCTGGCAATCAAATGACAGTCTTAGGTTTCGGTACAGGAAATGCTTATCAAACTAATTATGGTACTGCCGTAACGTGCCTCAGTAGTACCTCAATACCCGATATGACTGTCGTGATGACAGGTTCAAATGTGGTGACAAGCAATACAGCAACTAATTATACAATCAACGTATCGAATATTGGAACTGCGGCCAGTAGCGGTACAGTCAGCGTTAGCACAACATTACCTGCAGGCATAATCTATCATTCGACCTCTGGTAATGGTTGGAGTTCGTCGGCATCGCCTCAGAGTGATGGTTCAACCATAGTAATATCTACTTATACACAAACTCTGGCAATTGGTGCAAGTGCAGTACCATTAGTATTAAATCTAACTCCAAGTACCTCGTTGGCTATTGGTTCAAGTTTCACCCTCAATGGAGTTATTTCGGGCGGTGGCGAAACAAACCTTACCAACAATAGTTTTATTAAAACCTCAACCATTCAAGCCAATACTACATCAACCGACATAGGTGTTTCCGTCATTGTCAATAGTACGACTCCAAGCATTGGCGGCGTTGTGACCCTTACATTTACTACGCAAAACTTCGGTTCGGTAAGTGCCACAAATATTCAAAATCAACTTTCCATTCCTGCGGGCTTTTCGATTCAGAACATCAATGTTCCTGCGGGAACAAGCTATAACTCAATTACCAGAATCTGGACAATCAACTCATTATCAGCAGCCCAAAACGTCCAGTTAGTCATCACAGGAAGCCCGACTACCGATGGTTTAAGCTATACTTTTATCAATTATATTTCTTCAAGCGTAACCGAAACCAATGTCTCAAATAATTGGGCAACAGCCTGTTATGCCATATCCGTTAAACTTTGTACAGGAACCAATTATATAGCTCGTCTCGATAAGAAATTCACAAATATTCAGTGGTATAAAAATGCAACCATCATTGCGGGGGCAGTTGCTGATACATTAGTTATCAACAGCACAGGTACATATACCTTTACCTCCTCAATTTCAAGCACGAGTTGTCCATTAATAGTATCGGCCAATAACAATGCAACTCTAACTATTGCCCCTTCGAGCGTAAATTCTTGCGGAAATTACAACCTAACGGGTTTAAATGTTTCGCTTAATGGCTCACCACTTACAAGCAGCCTTAGTTATTACAGAACTCAAGCGGATGCACTGGCTGGTACAAATCAAATGGGGAGTTTCGTGACACAAAGCGGTAAATATTGGATTCGATATAAACCTACCAACGATTGTCCCTATATTGGGTCGGTTGATGTAGTTGTGAGTTCGTCGCTTAGTTTCACACAACCAAGTCCGAGTTGCTCACCAACTTTCGATTTAGCGAGTGTCGAACTGTTCAATGAGGGCATAAAAGTAACGAGTGGTATTACCTATTACGGTACTTTTTCGAGGTTTGCCAGTAGTGTTGTTATTTTCCCACTAAGCAGCACGATTGTATCCAATTCTGGTCTTTATTATGCAACGGTTCGTAACGCCAATGGGTGTATAAGTTTAGCATCAATTCAAGTAAAACTTACAGGCCCCCAAACACCAAGTGTAGCCGATGTGAGCAATCAATGTCCAGCAGCAACGGTCAATCTTATTGCATGGCAACCACAACCTTCAACCATCGGTGGAATATTTGAATGGCACATCAGCAATTCTGCCACCTCGCCTTTAGTCAATAATCCAACGACAGCAGGTGCAGGTACTTATTATATTTTTGAAAAAAGCACCAACGGCTGCATCAGCAATGGAGACTCGGTAAAAGTTGTTATTCAAAGTTGTTGTTCAACGCCCGATTGTACTCCATTCAGATTACTCAAAACAAGCATTGTAAGATAGACAAACAACTAATAATCAAGTGATTATAAACAAGATAAACATTGAAAAATTCCCGAATACGTCCTTCATAAGCTGGTAATTTTGGGAGTTTTTTTACAAAATATTCATCAACTATGCTCAGATATTTACTCGTACTGGTAGTTAATTTGTTATTATTTCAACCAACAACAAGTTATCAAATTACAGGCAATGTAAAAAATTTAACAGCTACGAAATGCCTTTTGGGGTATTATTTTGGGGCTTCGAGCCAAGTTGTCTATGTCGATACGGCCAAAGTTGACGCTAAAGGCAGCTTTGTCTTTGACGGTAATAAGCACCTTGCCGAAGGACTTTATTTTATAGAATTTCCTGCCAAAAAACGCCTTGATTTGGTGATTGGAGCAGGGCAAATTTTTGAGTTTTCTACCGATTTTCTCAATCTAACAAACCATATTTCTTTCAAAAATTCGGAAGAAAATACTTTATATTACAGCTATATACACTTTGTGCGTTCTCGACAAGCAACGCTAAAAACTCGTTTAAATCCCGAACAAAGCACTAAAATTCAACAAGAATTATATACTTTTCAGACAAGTTTTTTTAAAGAAAAAAGTGGGTACCTTTCGACCAGCATTTTAGCCGCCAGTGAAATGCCTTATATTCCAACATTTACGCTTTCTAACGGAAAACCAGACAACGACAAAGTTTATCATTATTACAAAAATCATTTATTCGATAACGTAAATTTAGGTGATGAACGATTGCTTCGGACGAATCACATAGAGCCAAAAATCGACGAATACATTCAAAAACTCACCTATCAAATAGCGGATTCGGCCATTAAATCGGTCGATGCACTTATGCAAAAAACGACAGTGGGGGCTTTTAGAAAGTATTTTGTATCAAGAATGATTAATTTTTACCAAAAAAAAACCTTTATTGGTGCTGAAAATGTATATGTGCATCTGATTGACCGCTATTATAGCAACGAGCCACAACTTTGGGATACTTCGGCTCTCAAACAAATGACCACCCGTGCAAATACCCTCCGCCCTCTTCTACTTGGCAAAAAAATTCCGAACATGACCGTCACAGGTACAGACGGAAAAACGTATTCGTTACACGATATTCAAGCACGATATACAATACTTTACATTTATAGTCTTGGCTGCCCACATTGCCAAGAACACGCTCCAAAAATGGCAGCACTTCAAACAAAACTGGCTGCAAAAGGAGTTAAGTTTTTTGTGGTAGCGGTTGAGCGAGATGAAACCAAATGGCGAAATTTTATTACTAATTATCATACGGAAAACCTGTTGAATCTCATAGACAAAAGTGGAAACATTAACTTCGTGAAAGACTATAACACCATCGAATACCCTACTAATTTTGTACTTGATGGCCAAAAGAAAATTGTTGGTAAACAAATAAATCCAACACTTTTAGAAGACTATATCAAGTATTTAGAGCAGGCCCAATAGCCAAAAAATAATTTTTAGAAGATTTAGCATTTACTATTATTTATGCCTGAATTTCTGTAATTTAGCCATAGAAATTCAGAAAAAATGATAGAAATCTTAAAAGATAGAAGCGAAACAGACCTACTATTAGTAAAGTTTGAAGACCTGAGTTCAAACCCAATTATTACGAAAATTCCCCAACGGAGGTGGAGTCGCTCACGAAAAGCGTGGATAGTACCCAATACACGCCATAACGTTTCGCTGATTGGCCAATTATTTGGTAAAGAAAATTGTATTTTCTCGAGAGAAATCATTTTGCAATACAAACCCAACATCACAACCTCCGAAATCAACCAATATTTTACAAGAGATAAAAAAACTTGGTCGAATAAGCCAACGTATAGTGAAATTTATAAACACCCAGTTATAGCAGAATTGACCCAGCACATGAGAGTGCGAAATTATAGCTATAAAACCATCAATAATTACCGTGGACAGCTAATAAAACTAATCTATTATTTTGATAATACTGAACTAAAAAATATCACAAAACAACAATTTGAACAATATCTTGATTTTCTGGTAACCCAACGTCGGTTGTCATATTCATCGCTCAATGTTGTGATTAATGCCTATAAATACTATCGTGAAAATATGTTAGGCGTTGAAACAAATGCCTTCTACGAAATGCCCAAAATCATCAAAGCTAAACAATTACCTAAG
>JAIYBU010000190.1 GCA_027488335.1 Cytophagaceae bacterium | reverse complement strand
TTTTGAAATATTTGAGGCTTAAGTTTTTTGTGTAGTTTTTAGGCGTTCTAAAATTCCATTTTTTGTAGGTATTCTAAGTTGTAAAACGAATTTCTACCCCATTTTTTTCTGAAAATGTTCTATGTACGGCTAATGAATTCAGAGCCACTATTACATTTAAAATAAGCTTATCTACCCTTTTGGATTATGGTTGAAGTCAGTTTTCGAATCTTGGTGTTGGTCGTTGTAAAGCATAAAAATACATTGTAGAAATATTCATCACAATATTTATTTTAATCATTGCTTAGTACACCATCGCTTAGAAAATCCATAGACTAAAGAAGAACGTTTATGTATGATGATATCCTTAAAATCAAGCATTTATTTCTCATTTAATAAACTTAGTTGTTTTCTCTTAACTTTTTTGCACAGTTACTCCAAACCACCCGAAGTCTACTCATTGATATATTTATAAACGCTTTGAAAATACACACGTAAGTTTAAGCGACTTTCTTTAAATGTATTCCCCTAATGGTATCCCACAAAACATCACAATTTCTTTCATGAGTATTTTAATTGATGACGTAATGATAATACTTCTTGTATTCATTTGTGTTTAACCCTCCTTTGCTCAAATATTGTACGGCTATTCCATCTTAAAACATTGTAAAATACAACAAAAAAGGAATAATTAAAGCTCTTGAAATTAGTATGAGAAGTCAGATTATTCTTCAAAAAAGCAATTAGTCGACTTTAGAGTGCAGTACATAGAATATTCAAATTCAGAGCATACTGGGAAGTAGTTTTGAATAGTAATTTCGTATTGTTCTAAGTACATTTTTTAATTAATTTTTAATCTGCAAAAAAATTATCGCAAAAGTGAAAGCAAACAAAAATAATTTTTAATGCATTAGTTACAAATAGACTTAGCACTCAAAAATTTGAATCAAATGTAAATATTTAGGAGCTCATAATATTCAAGATTGGGAAATTATTTTTAATCAACCCAAGTAATATACAAGCATAATAATTAGTAATTCTCTAAAAACCGAAAGTTTCAAATTGTTTAAAAACATGTAGTTAAAATCGTAATAAATCTCAATATTAAAAAAATTAAAATTAGCAAAAAGGGGTATTGATATTGGCAGTATTTCCTGATTTTTTCCAAGTAATAATAATCCAAACAAGGTAACACCTGTTGTGGAGTCAAAGAACTACATTAAAATAAGAGAAGAAACTTTCACTAATACTAATAATTATTTACTTCGGTTTTACCAAAAAAATATGTAGTTGATAAAGCCAACGCCAATCAACTTATACTTAATCTTATAAAGTTGATAAAACTTAAAATACAATTTTTTAATAATACTGAAAGAGTGTGAATAGTAATTCTTGATTAATGTAATATTTCTAAGTACAGATAACGAAGCTGTAAATAATATACTTGATGTGAATTTACTGCATTTTAATAGTAAAAGTTTTAGAGCCTATTTACCAGCGATGGAATTGCTATCAACTCATTGAATAAAGATAACAAGCTTTTGTACAAAGTTTTTGATTTTTTACAGACATCAGGAGCAGCATTAATTAAAATGAGTACGCAAGACCATGATGCTCCACTCCAAAGGAGCATTTGGGAGGAGAATTTAGCAGTTGTTAATCCAGTCAAGGATAAAAATCTTGTAGAGAAAGATAGACTTCTTCTTTTTATCTATGGTACTAAAACTGGAAAAAGTTAAAGTAGATATATGGGTTAAGAAAAATCAAACCACTGAGATATTGGAGCTTTTCATGCTTAAAATACTGGATTTTTGGATACAGAAAAGATATTGGTCGTACTGGTTTATTCTATGTAATCAAAAGTGATTTTAAAGACTTTGACATTGTCTTTCCATTCAGTCTATGAGTCATTTTGAGACTTCTATATTTCTTGTAATAATGGAGATATCGTAGATAAATTTAATTACCAAAGTTACTGAAAACTTAGAATTTAGAATCATTGATTACAATAACTATATATGGCGGAGATAATAAAGGCATTGAATAGAGGCTAAACTTTTTTCATTGTTTTATGCCAGTTATTGAGTTTTAGACATATCAAAATTAACGCCTCCACAATATGTGGAGGTTTATATGGCAGTAGTTTATTCATAAGGAAAGGTACAAAGTACCTTGTAAGGTAGGTCTTCATGCCCAGATTCGTACACAATATATCGAGCCTGATAAAAAAAGTTTAGCAAAGATGTAGTAACGAGGTTTAATAGGAAAATAGAATGTAACGTAATAAAAAATATGATATGATAGGAAGTACTGCAGGAGAAATAATTTGGTCTTATTTTCCAAAAAAAACATTTGGTTGATAAACAGTTATGGAGCTTTAAACTCACTGAAAAAAATGTTGTGAGTAATTTTTATTAAAAGTATTTATTCCAAAGATAACCAACAAATAACTCAATTTAAGTTCAACATATTTTCATCTATTTAAGCTGAAAGTATGTTCAATCCCAAGCTTTAAAATAAAATATTGTTTTGTCAAAATTTGCTGATTATTTAAAAAAATCCAAAAGAAATTAAGTCATGAGAGCAGTTTTAAATAGTAATAGACATACAAGACAGTTAATAGATATTGTATCGTTAGGATTTTCCTTCTATCTGGCAGTGCTATTAAGCCATAAGGTTATGACTAATAGTCAATTGCTCATACCCATTGTATTACTTTTTATTTGGTATTTCACCAGTAAATATACCAATTTACACGATGATTTTAGGACAACTACTTTTATTAAAGAGTTGTTGGTTTTGATACCTAATATCTTATTTCAGCTTATTGCAATTGGTTTTATTTATTTCACCATTAATGACAATGAGAAGGTTAGGATTTTAACACTATACTATATCTCAATTTTAACCTTTGTATTGACTATCAATAAATACTTTTTAAAACAGTGGAAACTTCACAGCTGGGTAACTGGAAAGGATATTAAAAATCTACTAATTATTGGAAGCGGTGAGCAAGGAAGAGCATTTTATGATACAGCACTGATGAACAAGCAATTCGGTTACAACCCTATTGGTTTTATAGAAGATTATAAGCCTACACATCTTAATGGCAAATACAGAGGTACAATGTCGGATATTGAAAAGGTTATTGAAGATTTTAATGTTGATGAGATAATTGTAAGTTTGGCAGAATATGACCCAGAAAAAGTAAAAAAGATTTTGATGATATCGGATAAGCATGCTATTCGAACTAAGATAATTCCAGAGTATTTTCAATTTTTTTCGAATAAGTTTAAAATGGATATTTTTGGGCATTTACCAATTATTACTGTCAGAGAAGAGCCTCTTGAAGTATTTCACTGGTATATGTTGAAGAATACAGTTGATATAATTTTCACTTTACTCTTGTTTATTTTTGTATTTAGTTGGTTGTTTCCTATAATAGCGATTGCTATTAAACTTGATTCAAGAGGACCTGTGTTTTATATTCAGGAACGATGGGGGAAGAATGGTGTACCATTTAAGTGTATCAAATTTCGTTCGATGGTTCATAAAGCAAGTACGGTGAGAGATAATGGAAAATTCAATCAGACGGTAAAAAATGACTCAAGAGTAACGAGAGTAGGAGCATTTTTACGGAAAACTAATTTTGATGAATTGCCACAGTTTTTAAATGTTTTATGGGGGAATATGTCTGTGATTGGTCCAAGACCACATGCAGTACAACATAGTATTGAAAGTAAAGAACAAATTGACAACTATTTGTTAAGACATTTGGTTAAGCCTGGCATAACAGGCTGGGCTCAAGTCAATGGCTATCGTGGAGAAACAAGCGATATTTTTCTAATGAAAAAACGTGTAGAGTTAGATATTTGGTATATTGAAAATTGGAGTCCTTGGCTCGACCTTAAAGTAATCATTATGACTCTTTACAGTATGTTTAAAGGTGATATGATGGCTTATTGAAAGAAACTTCAGTAACTATACAATATAATCTTATATAGGAGAAAGTAAAAAAGGCGGGTTTTAAACCATGGGTGGTCGAAAAAATATTTCGACCACTTTTTTATTATGCACTACTAAAATCTTGATGGGATTTTTTAGCATTGCCCCCAAGGTCTAATAGTCATATTTCTAATTTCCATTCTAAAGCGTCTTTTAACTGTTTTATAGCCTATATTATTCGCTCATCAAAGAAAAGTATCGCTATAATCAAAGGCATGTACAGAATAATTTCTATGTCGTCATTTCTTGAGATAGTATAATAAAGCGTTACGCATTTTTGCATAAAAAATAGAGATTTTATTAGAATAAAAACATAAATCCCATCAGTAATAAGCGTTAGATTTTAAGGAGGCATCCATCTGGATGCTGAATTCTGGTAAAAGTGTCCCAGAATTATCAAAAGGTCGAACCTATAATTTTGAAAAAAATAT
>JAIYBU010000164.1 GCA_027488335.1 Cytophagaceae bacterium | reverse complement strand
GGGTTAAGAAAATTTTCTACTCATCATCGGCTTGTATGTATCCTGAATATAATCAACTTGACCCAGAAAACCCTAAATGCTCGGAAGAATCAGCATATCCTGCTGCTCCTGATAGCGAATATGGTTGGGAAAAGCTTTTCAGTGAGCGTTTGTACCTTACTTACCAACGTAATTTGGGTATTACAGCAAAGGTGGCTCGTTTCCATAATATTTTTGGTCCACAAGGTACTTGGAGAGGAGGAAAAGAAAAAGCTCCAGCCGCAATCTGCCGTAAAGTATTTGAAGCAGGAGATGGCGGAACAATTGAAATCTGGGGCGATGGAAAACAAACTCGTTCGTTTTTATACGTTGATGAATGTGTTGAAGGAATCCGTCGTTTGATGGAATCTGATTTCTCTGGCCCTGTAAATATCGGTTCAGAAGAAATGATTTCTATCAACGATTTTGCTAAATTGATTGCAGAAATTTCTGGTAAGAATATTTCTATCAAAAATATTCCTGGCCCAGAAGGTGTACGTGGAAGAAATTCTGATAACGCTTTAATTCAAGAAAAATTAGGTTGGGCTCCATCTCGTTCGTTGCGAGAAGGAATTACAAAAACATATCATTGGATTGCTGAACAAGCAGCTAAAGAAGTAGAGGTGGCTTAACCACGATTACTTCTTAGTAACAAAAAATGCTTACTCTTTTGGGTAAGCATTTTTTGTTAGTTATATTCTTCTCCAAGATTAAGGAAACTCTGCTTGGTGTCTATATAAATCGGAACAAGCACTATTACGCCAATTCAAGCAAAGTCTTGATAAAGTTTTCACTACTGTGATTTTTCACAAAAATACTTGCTCGCTCAGGGTAAGTGTTTTTTGTTTGTAAAAATGTAAGCACCGCCTGTTTTATCTCTTCAGGATTAAACCCATCAACCGTTATACCTAAATTATATTCACGAGTTAGGTCGCCTACGACTCCAAATTTTGTGGCTAAAACGGGCTTATTGTGCCTCGCTGCCAAACCAATAACACCACTCGAAGAAAAGAAGTTAATGTAAGCTACCGAAATAATATCACTTTGCCCGACGTAGGCTTCCATTTCATCATCATCGACAAATCTACTTTCAAACTCGACTTGCAGTTCTGGGCGAATTTTCTTGGCGTCCTCTAAAGCTCCCATTAATGTGTCTTTATGTTCACCATGAATTTTACCCACGACCAATAAACAAATATTACCTGCCTCTTCGATACTTAATTGTTGTAGGGCTTTGAGCAGATTGACAACATTTTTCTTGGTATCAATAAAACCAAAGGCTAAAAGTACTTTCTTATGAGCTGGAATTTTGAATTTTTCTCTGATAAACAAGCCTTCACGAGTTGGGTAGTCATACACTGGGTCGGGTAAATAGGTAAAAACTTTTGTTCCCAATGTCTCATTCATATTTTTGATAGTTTCTCTATCATTAAATATAAAAACTTTTTTTAATTGAGCATTTCGGCACATCCACCAAGTAGTAAAAAGTTTACGTGCTTTCGTAATAGTAGATTTTTGTTTCGCTCTCAACGTGGCGTCTTGTGCAAGTACTCGTGGATATGGATTGAACATAATACCCGATAATTGGCACGGAAAACGGCTACTTCCAATCGTATGCTGAAACATGTCAAGCATCATCATTATTACTTTATTTGCTTGATAATCAGTTGCGTAGCGAGTGATATGCTTCCAAATTATCTGAGTCGATTTGATGATACTCATACCCGAATTGAACGGAGCAAATTCTTCTTCGGTAAAGAAAATTATCTTTACATTTGTTGCCGTTGTTTTTACCGATGGAATTGTTTCAGCATCTGGATTTAGCAGAAATATATACTCATCGGTTGATGGATGAGTTTCTAAAAATCGGAGAATATTTTGAATGTGACCTAAATTATGACCAACTAATCTGACGTATATATCACAAATAATAATTCGCATATTTTAAGTTTCTGGGGGCTTTTTAACTTTTGTAAGTAATTGATTATTTAGTACGTTGTTAGAAAATTTTCTTTAGTTTCGCAGTCGTTGCAAATTGTTAATAAGTACTGATAATCAACAATTTACAACCATTTTAAAAGCTAATATAACTTAAATTACAATTATCAAAAGTAATGATTTAATTACTTATTTATCATCAAGCATTAATCATTATTAAAGTACACTTTTATAGACTTCGAGTGTTTTTTGAGCTGTAATGGTCGGTGAAAAGTCTTGTAAACGCTTTTTGCCTTTTTGTATTAATTCTGTTCGTAAATCAGTATTTTCAATTACTTTCTCTACCTGAAAAGCAATGTTTTCCTTGTCATCAGGATTAAAATATAGTGCGGCATCTTGACCAACTTCTGGAAAACACGAGCGGTCGCTCAAAATAACTGGGCAATCGCAGGCAAATGCTTCAATGACAGGAATTCCAAAGCCTTCGTACAAAGATGGATAAACAAAAGCGATGGCATTTTTATATAATTGATACAGCACATCATCATTATCAATTTTATGGTGAAGAATTTGCTTTTCTACTTTCAGATTAGCAAATAATTCTCGTTCGGCAACTGAAAACTTTCCATTTCCTGCACAAATTAGATATAAATCATCTTGCTTTCGTAGAATTGGAGCAATTGCTTTTATATACACATCAAAATTCTTATAATTATCTCGGTTTCCTACATAAAGTAAATACTTTTTGGGAGCTGAAATTTTGATGTTTGGGTTGGGTTGGAAAGTTGCAAAATGGGTAGAATGATAAATTACCTCTACTTTTTCGGGAGCAATCTTGAAAATATCCAGAATATCTTGTTTGGTATTTTCGGATACAGCAATAATTTTTGAAGCCTTATCTAAGATTTTTTTCTTCTGACTTACATCAAAACCATCTAAACCAGCATATTGTGTAGGGAATTTTTCAGGAATAACATCGTGATGTGTAATCACAAAAGGCTTTTTTCCGAGAAAAGGTAGGAAGTAATCTTTAAAATAAGTTGGATGAAAAACATCGTAACCCTGTCGAGCAATTTGGATAGCACTATTTATGCGATTGATATGCGAGAAGAGCATATTTGTCTTGACATAACCCAAGAAGAACCCGAATGGAGTTACCTTCTTTATATCATCGTTCTTTAGGTAATCGTTATTTGAGAATTGGAGGGCTAACTCAACATCTACGCCTTGTTCGTATTTTAGATTATACATCAAGTCATAGAAATACCTTGCTACTCCGCCGTATTTTGCACCCGAAAACGATTGGTGGTCATAGAGAACTCTCATAAAGAAGAAAAAGTAGGACGTATCGGGCTCGAACCGATGACCTTCGCCTTGTCGAGGCGACGCTCTAAACCAACTGAGCTAACATCCTGTTTTTGAATAAGTTAGTAGTACAATTTCTAAAATAAATCATTTGATATTCAAAACTAACACCAAATATTTTGATACTATTATAACTGTACTGCAAAAATTGTATCACAAAGATATGATTTTTATGCTTTTCTACCAACCATTCAGCCTGTTTTAATGATAAACTTTTTTTGATGGTACCCTCATTAAAAGCACGAATCCAATAATAAAAAACACTAAAATTGTCAGAACTGAGTTTCTCATATTACCTGTATATTGCCCCACAAAACCGAAAATAAATGTTCCGAGTGTAATGGCAATTTTTTCTATAATATCATAAAAACCAAAATAGGAGGACGTATCGGTCGTGTTATCTGGAATTAACTTAGCAAATGTTGAGCGTGAAAGCGACTGAATTCCACCCATTACTAAACCTACAATTGCCGCTATCACATAAAACTCATTTTGAGTGGTAGTAAAATAAGCCGCCAAAGGCATAAATGACCAAATAAAGATGAATACTAAAAGTCCTTTTGTATTGCCAAATTTACTTGATAACCAAGAAGCTAAATAGGAACCTGGAATGGCAATTAGCTGAATTAGTAAAAGGGTAATGATAAGTCCTTGTTTTTCGATGTGTAGTTCTTTATCGGCGAAAATAGTAGCTACGTAAATAACGGTCATCACGCCCATATCATAGAACAAAAACGCCATCAGAAACTTGGTAATAAGTTTATTTTTTCGGATTTCCTTAATAACTTTTACCAATTCTTGAACACCAGTAGTGAGACGACCCGTTTTGAATGACTTTGGCTCATCTTTTGGTAAATAGTAAAACGGAATTTGAGCGAACAATGCCCACCAGATACCAACGGTAAGAAATGAAATGCGAGCGGTAAATCCAGAGTCTGAATCGGCCTGAGTCAGACCAAATAGAGTCGGCTGCATAATCATTAGTAGGTTGACTATCAGTAGGATAACACTTCCAATATAGCCCATCGTGAAGCCTTTTGCACTTAGATTATCGAAATGGTCTTCGGTGGCGATTACTGGTAGAAACGAATTATAAAAAACGATACTTCCGCCCCAACCGACTATTGATAGCCCGAAGGCTATCACAGCAGGATTAACGTTTCCTTTTGTAAAAAAGTAGAAATAAGCACAACTTACTGCCCCGAGATAGCAGAAGATTTTCATAAAAAACTTACGTCGTCCACTCGAATCGGCTAAAGGAGTAAGAATTGGTGTAAGTATCACAAGCAATAATGTGGCAGCCGAAATGGTGTATGAATACAGAACCGAATTTTGAATTTGAATTCCGAAAAAATCAATCATATCATTGACGACTTTCCCATTGGCATCTTTTTCGGAAGTGGTAGCCAAAAAATACATCGGGAAAACAACAGTGGTTATAACGAGATTATGCACTGAATTTGCCCAGTCGTACATCGTCCAAGCGTTCAGTACTTTTTTTTGATTTTTTTCAAACATCTTAGGGTTGTTTTAATGTGTTTTAAACTTATGGTTTAGGTCTTTCTTTTAATTCAATAAATTCTTTTTCGTAATTTTTATCAAGCGTTCCCATGGCTCTATCCCAAAAACTAAAGTACAATCCGTAATTATTTTTGAAATAATGATGGTGCTGATTGTGCATAACCGAGCTGTTGAGCCATTTCCAAAACCAATGTTTATATCCATCTTTCGGAAGCCATTCCCAGCCCAAATGTCCATAAACATTATAGGCTGTCATAAAAACAAGGAATGAAAGCATAATGATTGGGTGCAAAGGTAGCACAAAAGCGAAAACGACAAAAATTCCTGCTTCAACAAAGCCTTCGAGTGGCTGAAATGAGAAAGATGTCCATGGACTTGGATTTGTTGATTGATGATGAACTTTATGAAAATACTTAAATAATTTGGGGTGGTGCATCAATCGGTGCATCCAATAAAAATAGGTGTCGTGAATGAGCAAAGTCAGAAAAAATGATACTATAAAATAGCCCCAACCATAATCAGAAATTTTGTAGTAAGTCAAGGTATAAGGTCTAATTATTGGATTGAAAAGCAAAACACCAACTATGCCAAAAATAAGAAATGTGATTAACGAGTAAAGTACTTCACGCTGATAATCAGTAGTTTTTGGGAATTTTAGTTGAATCTTTTTGTAAGATATTTTCTCTTTGAAACCAACATAGTATATCAAAAAGGCCATTCCCGCAATGACTAAATATCTAATGAGACTTGCAGTGAAAATGAATGTAAAGAGTTGATATATACTTTTAGGGAAAAACATAGCTTATGTAATGGTTTTAATAACGATATTTTTTTTAAAAAGAGCATTTTTCAATTCTTTTGCAAATTCAACGGCATGAGTTCCGTCACCGTGAATACAAACCGTATCCGCTTTTAGAGAAACATCTTTGCCTTCGGTCGAAATTACGCATTGTTTTTCAATCATCATAATTACTTGATTGATAGCCTGTTGTGTACTTTCAATCATGGCGTTGGCTTGTGTTCGTGGTGTTAGATTTCCGTCGTTTTGGTAGGTTCGGTCGGCAAAAACTTCGGAGGCGGTTTGTAAACCTATTTTTTCGGCTTCTTTAATTAAATGACTTCCCGATAAACCATACAAAATCAATTCTGGATGAATGGCTTTTGTAGCTTCGGCAATAGCTTTTGCCAAAGCAGCATCTTCAGCCGCCATATTATACAATGCACCATGTGGTTTAACGTGATGAAGTTTTCCACCCAACGCTCTGACAGTACCAAACATCGCTCCAATTTGATACACACAAATATCATATACTTCTTGCGGAGAGAGTTGCATATTTCTTCGACCAAAACCTTGTAAATCAGGAAATGCTGGATGAGCCCCAATGGCAACGTTATTTTCGATAGCCAATTTTGCGGTTTTTCGCATAATTGAAGCATCGCCCGCATGAAAACCGCAAGCAATATTAGCCGATGAAATGAGTTCCATTAAAGCCGTATCATTCCCCATTGGCCAAGCACCGAAGGCTTCGCCCATGTCGCAGTTTAGGTCAATTATTTTGTTTTTCATTGAAAAATCTGATACTTGCTTTTAGTTTTTGGAGTTCGAGTTCTTGCTGAATCAATAAATCTTCTGCTTCTTGAATCGAAACCTTAGTAAATTTAATATTGTCATTTAGATTACATTGAGCCAATTTGGGCAAATCGACCGAAATAATGTTTCCGAGTCTCGGATAGCCACCACTGGTTTGGTGGTCAGCCATT
>JAIYBU010000200.1 GCA_027488335.1 Cytophagaceae bacterium | reverse complement strand
TGCAGAAAAGTGTGGAACGTTTTGGTAAATCACAAATTTTAGGAGGATTAACCGAAGATGTGCCACACTTCTTCGTGTATCATTTTTTATTTATCAAATATACACCAACCAAAATGATTGTCATACCAAAATAATGCAAAAATGATATAGATTCGCCGTCAATGAAACCCATTAATGTTGCTACAACTGGAATCAGATACGTGACCGAAGAAGCAAATACGGGCGAAGAAATCTGCAAAACATAATTGAAAATGATAGCAGCAATGCCCGAATTGATAGCTCCCAGCAAAAGTAACATTATCAAGGGCTGCATGGTATCGGCATTGATGCGAGCAACAAAATCGGTCGAGAAAAGAATAACGGCTGAAATTACGGCCACGCTAAAAAGTGTCCAGCCGCTCAACAAAACGGCGTTGATGCCGCTCAAGTGTTTACCGACGATGTTTACGTTGAAACCATACATCAGCGATGCTAAAATAATCAGCAAAGCATAAGGGTTTAATTGGCTAATCGAAAGCCCATCTTTGCTTGATGAAAGTACCAAAATTACGCTTCCTGCAAAACCTAAAATCAAACCCGCTACTTGCCAACGTTTAATGATTTGCTGAAAGAAAATAGCACCCACAATGAGTACAAAAAGGGGCGTTGCGGAGTTTAAAGTGCCTGATAATGAACTATTTATCTTGCTTCCTGCAAAGGCAAATAAGAATGCGGGCAGAAAGTAGCCCAAAAGCCCAGAAGCAATGAAGTATTTGGTTTTTTCTTTTGGAAATTGTTTGCGAGAGGAAATTATCCACGGCAAGAATACTAATCCAGCCGCCAAGATTCTGACTGTTCCGATTTGAACTGGCGTGAAAGCATCAAGGCTTTTTTTTATAATAATAAATGAAGAACCCCACATAATGGCCAAAATACTGAGTAAAAGCCAAGAGATAAGTGTTCGGTTTTCGGTGTTGGTAAAGGTATTTTTATTCATAATGAATGAGTGAATGCCTCAATGATAGCATGAATGAATATTTGAGGAATAGAATGTTTGAATGAGAGGGTATTCATTTAAAATCCATTTATTCTCACATTCTATCCGTCAGGTATTAGATTTAATCTACGCCAGCGTATTCGACTTTTATTTCCTGTTTTTCAAGTAAAAAGCCGTCGTAAACCCTTGAAACTTCATTGAGAATTGAAATAATTTCTTGGAAATCCATCGAAAGCACCAAACGCATTCGGTATTCTTTGAAATTGGGTAAACCTTTAAAATAATTACTGTAATGACGACGCATCTCCAGAATTCCTTGACGTTCGTTTTTCCACTTCATCGAAAACTCTAAATGCTTTTTGGCGGCATCAACTCGTTGTTCGATGCTTGGTGGTGCAAGTTTTTCTCCAGTTTTAAAATAATGTTTGATTTCGTTGAAAATCCAAGGGTAGCCAATGGCAGCACGGCCAATCATGATGCCATCTACTCCAAAACGATTGCGGTACTCAAGAGCTTTTTCGGGCGAATCAATGTCTCCATTACCAAAAATTGGAATCTTGATGCGTGGATTTTCTTTGACTTTAGCAATCAAAGTCCAATCAGCTTCGCCTTTATACATTTGGGCTCTGGTGCGTCCGTGTACGGTAAGTGCTTGAATACCAACATCTTGCAGGCGTTCGGCAACGTCTTCGATATTTTTGGTTTCTTCATTCCAACCCAAACGAGTTTTAACTGTAACTGGTAAGTGCGTGTTTTTTACTACTGAAGCAGTCATTTCGGCCATTTTCGGAATATCCTGTAATAAAGCCGCTCCCGCACCTCGACACGCCACATTCTTTACAGGACAACCATAGTTAATATCAATCAAATCGGGTTTGGCGGCTGTGGCAATACGAGAGCACTCGCCCATCGTTTCAACATCGCTCCCAAAAAGTTGGATTCCGATGGGGCGTTCGTATTCAAAAATATCAAGTTTCATCACACTTTTGGCCGCATTACGAATTAAACCTTCGGATGAAATAAACTCGGTGTACATCAAATCTGCACCGTTTTCTTTGCAGACCAAACGAAAAGGAGGGTCGCTCACATCTTCCATCGGAGCGAGTAAAAGTGGAAATTCGCCTAAATCTATGTTACCTATTTTTGCCATATGTATTTTAGTGCAAGTTTTTAACTTGCTCTTTCGATGCTTAAACAAGTTGGAAACTTGTTCTACTGAAACTTAACTGTAAAAAAACGCTAATAATTCCTTTTGGAAAGCCAAAAAACACCTAAACATTGCTAATGCAGGAAATACTAAATATTTTTACCACAAAATTACGAAAAAACTTATGAAACTTACCGATTCTCGTGAAAACCCCGCTGCTTCGTCGCTTTTGATTATTATTGGGCTTTTTTTGATTGGATTTTTATTTATAGGAAGTATTGTGCAAGTCGTCACGATTATGGCCGTAGGTGCTTCCCTAAGTGATATTTTAGGAAGTAATGGCGATTTTTCTAAACTACCCAATGCTTGGCTTGGAATGATTTTGGGACAAGGCTTTGGCTCTTTTTTTGGATTCGTTGGTACTGCGTGGTTATACTGGAAAATCATTGAAAAAAAATCTTGGCAAGACCTAAATTTTGATAGAATCCCAGCATTGGCGGTGTTTGGAACGGTAGTTTTGATAGAAATTGCCTTTATGGGTTTCAATGGTTGGTTGCAAGAACTCAATCAAGCGGTTTCGTTTCCCGAATCATTGAAAGGTTTGGAAGCGTTATTAAAAGGGATGGAAGACAAACTCGCCGAAACAACTAAGTTTTTTACGAATTTTACTTCTTTTTGGCAATTTTTATTGGCGTTTTTCGTAATTGCCGTGATTGCGGGTATAGGAGAAGAGTTGATTTTTAGAGGTTTAATTATGCGAAAAATTCTACTCGGAACAGGCAATCCACACATCGCTATTTGGGTGTCGGCGTTTATTTTTGCCGTTATTCACTTTCAATTTTATGGTATTTTGCCTCGCATGATGTTGGGTGTGCTATTTGGTTATTTCTATCTATGGACTGGCAATATTCGTGTTCCTATTTTTGCCCATATTTTCAATAATGGTTTGGCAGTAACGATTATGTATTTGCACAATATCGGAATCGTAAAAACTGATTTAGAAAGCATGGATGATGTGCCAATGTCAATCGTAGCTTTTTCGTTAATTGCAACTATTGGACTCATGTTTTTGTTGAAGAATTATACAAACAGTCAACCGACAATGGTCGATAGTCAACAGTAGAAAAGTTTTATGGAAGAACAGTCGAAATTTAAGCAATGGTTTAAGCGGCTCGGATGGGCTGGTTTTCTATTTTTTTTGATAAAAGGCTTACTTTGGTTAATAATACCGTATTTGATTACAAAAGGAATTCTTAAATAGAGTTCTGAATTATGAGTTCTAAGTTAAAAAACCAGATAGTAAATAACTCAGAACTCAAAATTCAAAACAGCCCCGTCAGCACTTTGTTTAGTATCCCACACTTGTATTATCGGCACGAGGGTCAGATGCTCCTTCGAGTGTGCCATCGGGACGTAGCATGATGCAGTCCATTCTTCCGAGTGTTCCTTTTTGGGCATCAATAATATATCCTCTTGATTTTAAGGCATTTACTGTTTTTTCATTGAAAGCATTTGGTTCGTAAACCGTTCGGTCGGGCAACCATTGATGATGAAATTTTAGAGCATTTACTGCCTGTTGCATCGTCATTCCATGCTCGATTACGTTTAGGATTGTTTGAAAAACTGAGGTAATAATCGTTGAGCCACCTGGCGTTCCTACGGCCATCAAAAACTTTCCATCTTTTTCAACAATCGTTGGTGTCATCGATGAAAGCATACGTTTTTCGGGTTGAATTTCGTTGGCTTCGTTGCCAATCAGACCAAACATATTTGGTACACCTGCCTTGATGCTGAAATCGTCCATTTCGTTATTCATCAAAAAACCACCTCCCGAAACAACCACTTTGCTTCCATAAGCACCGTTGAGGGTCGTTGTAATCGAAACCGCATTTCCTTCTTTATCAACTACTGAGTAGTGGGTAGTTTCGTTCGATTCTTTTCCTGTAATATTTCCACCGCCAATATTTTTACTATCGGTTGCTTTCTCAAAATTAAAATCTTGCCAGCGTTTCTCTAAATAACTTTTGCTCATTAGCTCTTTCATAGGCACTTTTACAAAATCCATATCGCCCATCCATTCGGCACGGTCGGCGTAAACACGGCGTTCGGCTTCAATCATTACTTGTACGGTCGAGTCAGTATTAAAGCCCCATTTACGCAAAGGGTAAGGTTCAACAAAACGCAGAAGTTGAACTAAAGCTACACCTCCACTCGACGAAGGAGGCATTGTGATAACCTTATAGTTTTTGTAATTGGCTGTAATGGGTTCACGCCAAGCTGAATGGTATTTTTTTAGGTCTTCGTGCGAGATAATTCCCCCACCTTTTTTCATTTCATTGACCAACAAATCGGCTACTTCTCCTTCATAAAAGCCATTTCTGCCTTTTGCCTGAATGACACGGAGTGTTTTGCCTAAATCTTTTTGAATCAATAAATCGCCTTTTACCCAATCACGCTTTTCTGGATTCATAAAATAAGGCGTATTTTCTCCGTTTACTTTTCTGAAAACTGTTTTGTTATTATTAAGTCCGAGAGCCTCACGTTCAGTGAGAATTACACCTTTTTCGGCCAAATCAATGGCTGGTTGAAGCACTTTTGCCCAAGATAATTTTCCGAATTTTTGATGAATTTCTACCATTCCATCAACTGCTCCAGGTACACCACTGGCC
Organism: Cytophagaceae bacterium; assembly: GCA_027488335.1. GTDB lineage: Bacteria > Bacteroidota > Bacteroidia > Cytophagales > Spirosomataceae > Emticicia. Next base: position 19,522 of record JAIYBU010000200.1, on the reverse strand, counting down.
AAATGGCCAAGTAGGCTAAGACCTTGAACAACATCGCCTTTGGCATCAAGATACATATCTCGACTGGCTTTTAGTGGGGCTTTCTCTCGGAAATCGAGTGTATATGCCTTACCGTTTTTATCACGGATAACTGCAAAACCGCCACCGCCTAAGTTTCCTGCAAACGGAAACACAACCGCCAGTGCAAAGTGCGTAGCAACGGCAGCATCAATGGCATTTCCGCCCATTTTCATGATTTCAACGCCTACTTTTGAGGCTTCGGGGTGAGCAGATGCCACCATCCCATTTTGACCGATTACACCTTTACGGTCAGAGAAAAATGCTTTTTGATTAGGGTCTTCTTCAAAAAGTACAAATAAATCTTTTGATTTGTTTGATGTGCCATCGGTAGTTTGGACAGGTTTATTTTTGCAGGCAAATGCAAAAACAATTAAGAAAAGACTAAGAAGGGAAAGGTTTTTCTTCATATTTGTTGATGTTTTTGTGGAGCGAACATCCTGTTCGCTATTTTGTATATCTGACAACTTAATAAAGCTAATCGGAGATTCGCTCCACAATGTTCCATATATCCTTGAAATTTGCCGTTAATTTACTAAAAACTACTGATTGACGAAATTCATTTCCGAAAGTTATTTTGCCAGTCTATTTTCGTGAAATTATTAATTCAAAAAAAACTGTCCTGCGGGACGTGACAATATGAAAGTATTCCTACTGATATTTGAGAGTTTTCGTTTTGCGATGAATGCTTTAAAAGAAAATTTATTACGTACAGTTTTATCGCTTTTAGGGGTAACAGTTGGTATTTTTTCAATTATTGGCGTCTATACAATGGTCGATTCGCTCGAATCGAATATCAAAGGTAGTTTAAATTCGATTGGTACGAACGTAATTTATGTGCAGAAATGGCCGTGGTTTTTTGGTGGTGGCGATTATCCGTGGTGGAAATACTTTCGTCGCCCAGAACCGAAATACGATGAGTTTAGATATTTAAAAGATAATCTCGAAAATGCACAAGCCGTTGCGATGATGGATTTTGCGAGTGGAGTTTCTTGCAAAAAAGGTAATAATAGTATTGATGCTTTGTGTCAAGGGATTACGTATGATTTTACCGAAATTACCGAAGTGCCAATTATCAATGGTCGATATTTTGCTCCGCAAGAAGTAGAATCGGGTAGGAGTGTAGGGATTTTGGGGGCAGATATTGCTGATGCTTTGTTTCCTGATTCTGACCCAATCGGACAGACTTTTAAGATGAAAGGGCAAAATATTACGGTTATTGGCGTGCAGGAGCGAAAAGGTAAACAAATTGCTGATTTTGGTGGTAATCCAGATGAAAAGGTGTTTATTCCGTTTCTTTCGCATAAACGCATTTTTTCATCGGGCGAACCCTATGGAGATATTGTACTGAAAGGCTTTGAAAAAGATGATGGACTTTTTGAGTTAGAAGGAGAAGTAACAGGTTTGATGCGTACTAAAAGAGGTTTACGCCCATCGGAAGATGACAGTTTTGCCCTTAATCGACCAGAAGCGGCTGCAGCTGCTTTGGGTGAATTATTCTCAGTTATTGGTTGGGCTGGGACAATTATTGGGCTGTTTTCGCTTCTAATCGGTGGATTTGGCATTGCCAATATTATGTTTGTATCGGTAAAAGAACGCACAAATATTGTAGGAATCCAAAAATCTTTGGGTGCTAAAAATGCGTTCATTCTTAATCAATTCCTCTTTGAATCAGTTTTTCTTTGCTTAATTGGAGGATTTTGCGGAATATTTTTGGTTTATTTATTGAGTTTTTTGCCGCTCGGCTCGCTCGACATTGTTTTGACCTCTAAGAATATTTTAAAAGGATTAGGTATTTCGAGTGCTATTGGTGTAATTTCGGGTATTTTGCCAGCATGGCAAGCTGCTCGCCTCGACCCTGTAATTGCGATTAGGAGTAAATAAAATGATGGAGTGAGTGAATGAGTGAATGATAGAATAAGTAATTTTGAACAATATTTAGAGATGAACGAATAAGTTTTGCATTCATTCATTCTATCATTCACTCATTCAAAATTGTTGTCAATGCCCATTATTCTCAGTATCGAAACTTCTACGAAGGCTTGTTCGGCTGCCATTCACCAAGATGGTAAGTTGCTTTCAGTCAGTGAATTATATAATGAAAAGTCTTCTTCAGGAATGCTCACTACACTCATTGAGCATGTAGTAAAAACCGCCAGTTTGACACTTCAAGAGATTGATGCCGTGGCCGTTGCCAAAGGCCCAGGTTCTTATACTGGCCTACGAATTGGCGTTTCTACTGCCAAAGGATTATGTTTCACACTCGAAAAGCCTTTGATTGCTATTAATACGTTGGAAGCAATGGCGTATTCGATGTTTGATGTGAAAAGTACAAATTTTTCAACATTATTAGTTCCAATGCTTGATGCTCGACGAATGGAGGTGTATTGTGCTGTTTATAAGGCTGATACGCTCGAAGTCATAGAGCCAACGCAAGCTAAAATTATTGATGAAACTTCGTTTGCTGATTTACTCGAAAAGCATAAAATCATTTTTTTTGGCGATGGTGCAGAAAAATGTCGAGCTACGTTGGGTGCAAATCCGAATGCTGTTTTCTTGAATCAAACTATATTTCCTTCTGCTAAAAGTATTGGAGCATTGGCCACTCGTGCATTTGAACTGCAACCATTTGAAAACGTAGCTGATTTTGAACCGTTTTATTTAAAAGAGTTTGTAGGAACCACACCAAAGAAAAATTCGATATAATTCAGAAGGAATGATATGTCGAAACAAATCATGCTGAAATTCGTTTTCTGTTGAAAGAGTGTAAAATCTGTATTCAACTTTTAATCGTAAATGAAGTATTGTTCATTCAACTTTCGAGCATGAAATATTATCTTTTGTTTTTCATATTATCGAGTTTTAGTCAGATTATTTCAGCACAAGATTCTACTCAACAAAAACGATTAAGAAATAAAAGTATTATTGCTCTGCCAGTAATATTTAGGTTGCCCGAAACTCGTTTTGGTGGAGGCGTAGGTGGCATAGCCACATTTGGTTTTTCGAGAGATTCTATTGGGGCAAAACCTTCTCAGATTTCATTTGGAGCAACTTATACGCAAAACAAACAGATTCTGATTTTCTTTCCATTTAAAGTTTTTACACGCAATAATAAATACTATTTCTCGTCCGAAAATGGTTGGTTTCGATATAATTATATTTATTCGGGAATTGGTGAAAACCGTGTGGTTGAAGAAAAATATGATGCTGATTATGAGCGAGTGAGGCTATTGGTATCGAGGGCGATTAATTCAACTACGTATGTAGGGTTAAGGCTTAATTTTGAAAACTATAACGTTACATCAACGGTTGCAGGCGGAGAATTGGCTTCGGGGCGAATAAATGGAAGTAATAAATCTCGAACGTTGGGCTTGGGAATGAGTATTTTGCGAGACACCCGTGACCAAGTTTTTTATCCCCAAAAAGGTATTTTTGGCGAAGTTTTTATTGTTCCTTCTGGTCGGATATTTGGGGCAAACCGAAATTTTACGAAAATTTCGGTCGATATTGCCAATTATAATAGTTGGGGAAAGAAAACAGTTTTGGCCAGTAATTATGTGTTTACTGCTAATATTGGCGATGTACCTTTCAACCAATTGGCTTATTTGGGCGGACAGTCTCGTATGCGTGGGATTTTTGAGGGGTATTTTCGAGATAAAAATGCGTTGATAATGCAGCAAGAAATTCGTCAAGAGATTTGGAAACGTCTCGGTGCGGTGGCTTTTGGTTCGATGGCATTTTTAGGCAGCCAAGAAGACAGTTTTCTGCGACTAAATAAACCTAAGTTTACTTACGGAGCAGGGCTAAGAATCGCTACTAAAAATCATCTCAATCTTCGTCTTGATTATGCCCTATCGCCTTATGGAAAAGGTAATTTTTATGCAACTATCGGTGAAGCATTCTGAAAACTGCTCAATAGGTGATGAAAATCATAAATTATCGCTAAAACTCGCCCTAACTTGCCTCAAAAATCTTTCATCTTATGGCAAGTAATTACAAACAATCGAATCCGCTTTCTATTTCTTCTAACATCATTTGGTGGAATCGTGTTGCTTTATTTGTGATATTTTTTTGGTTTGGGTTCTTAAAAATTATTCATATTTCTCCTGCCGAAGGTTTAGTCACTAATTTGCACCAAGCAACTATTGCCTCATTAATGCCTATTGAGCATTTTTTGGTGTTTTTGGGTGTTGTTGAGTGTGTAATTGGTATTTTGTGGCTACTACCAAGTCTTACAAAAGTGGCTTTCATGGTGTTTATTTTACAGATGTTTACTACGTTTTTGCCATTACTTTTCCTACCAAAAGATACGTGGCAAAATACATGGGTGCTAACGCTTACTGGCCAATACATCATCAAAAATGTAGTATTAATAGCCAGTGCTTTAACAATTCTGAGAGCTACTTCTAAGGTAGAGACTAATGAGGTAAAAGGCCGTAAATCACCATCGCTGACATAATTACTACTACTAACCAGCCAATTATCTGTAAAGCTAATGAATGTTTGTAGCTACCCATTAAGCGAGATTTTCTACTTGCAATAAGCATAATTACCAGTGCAATGGGTAGTACAAAACCATTGAGCATTCCAACAAAAACGAGCGTTTTTACAGGTTTTCCGACTAAAACAAAGATAATAGTAGAAAAAACAATAAAACCTATAATGATTTGTCGATTGTATTTCTCAAAATTGGGGTGAAAAGTACGTAAGAAAGAAACCGAAGTGTAAGCCGCTCCAACTACCGAAGTAATGGCCGCACACCAAATAACCACCCCGAAGATTTTATAACCGATTTCGCCCGCTGCACTCTGAAAAACTGACGCAGGAGGATTGTCTTTACTCAATGTAAAACCAGCTACAACCACACCCAGTGAGGCCAAAAAGAGTAAATATCGTACTACGGCAGTAACCAAAATTCCCGTCGTAGCACTTCGATTGATTTCGGGTAGATTTTCTTCGCCGTTTATGCCAGCGTCCATCAGACGGTGTACCCCCGAAAACGTAATATAACCACCAACCGTACCACCTACAAGTGTAACGGTCGCCAACGCATCAAATTGTTGAGGTACGAAGGTACGGTGAACTGCTTCAAAAATTGGAGGATTTGATACAAAAACTACGTAGAGAATCAATAAAATCATGACGAATCCCAAAATTTTAGTGAAACTATCCATGACTTTACCCGCATCTTTCGAGATAAAAATGCCAATAGCAATTACTGCACTAATGACCGCCCCGATTTTTACATCTATTCCAAAAAGTACCTCAAAACCTAAGCCAGCACCTGCCACATTTCCGATATTAAACGCCAAACCACCCACAACAATCAAAAATGCCAATAAATAGCCCATACCAAAGAAAAGCTCGTTGGCTAACTCTTGGGCGGGTTTTCTACTGACCGAAACTACTCGCCAAATATTGAGTTGCGTACCAATATCGAGTAGAATCGAAAGTAAAATTACGAAGCCGAAGCTGGCAGTGAGTTGCTGCGTAAAAACCGTAGTTTGAGTCAGAAAGCCTGGGCCGATAGCCGAAGTTGCCATTAGAAATGCTGCCCCGATAATGGCGTTTGTGTTTTTCATAGGGTTTACTTGGTCAATGATTTACAAAGAAAGCAATTCTACGAGAAGAATTTTAAGGTTTTTTTAAAATAAAGAGGGTATTTATCTTAAATTTATCAAATCAAATAATAAACAGTATGTTAGCGGTCAGAAATTCGCAGAAAAAACTCCCAAAAATACCAGCTAAGAAAATTCCAGCCTCATTGATTTATGAAGTCATTGACGGAAAACCTATCTATTATAAAGGTTACAGAGAAGTATTGGGTGGAACAAAGAAAATTAGCGAAATCATGGGGGCAAGTACATTACAAAATATGATTATCCAATATATGCTTCGGATTTTGTTCAGAAACCTGGATGAAAAAAAATATCATATTCGGAAAGTAAAAAAGTAATGATTGCTACCAAAGACGAAAATTGGCAGATAGCCAATTGGCACCAAAATATTGAAGTGATTGAAGGCATTAGTTTTAATATTGGACAATACCTACAAGAAGGCGAATCGCCTTACGCTTAAAAAGACAAACTACCAGAAAATAAATAAATTTGCTCATCAGGTGAAAAGTTACGACTTTAGTATCTCACTTAATGAGCATTTTTTATGCACAAATCTTACATTATCGCTGTGGCTCTATTCTCAGTTCTCAATGTTTGGGGACAAGAAAAAAAGAAGGAATTTCATGAGAATCCCTACGAACGAGCAAAGTTTGAAAGCGAAATTACGCAAGACCCAGCAACAGGAAAAATTCCACTTGAGCGACTCGTTTTGGCAAGAAAAAATCTACAAGACAAAATACAAAAAGGTCGTTTAGCATCTTCAATGAATTGGTTCGAAATGGGGCCATCAGGTGCGGGTGGACGCACTCGTGCATTAGCTCTCGACCCCAACGATGCCAATCATAAAAGGGTCTGGGCTGGGGGAGTAGCGGGCGGACTTTGGTATAATAATGACTTCACTGATGCGAATCAACAATGGATGAAAATTGATGACTTTTGGGCAAATTTGGCGGTTTCTTGCATTGCGTTCGACCCGAATTCTCTACAAAAAATGTATGTAGGAACAGGAGAAGGTTGGCAAAATATTGATGCTGTGCGTGGAGCTGGCATTTGGTATTCAGCCAATAATGGCACAACTTGGCAACAGTTATCGGCCACGGCTTCCAATGCTGATTTTTATTATGTACAGGATATTGCAGTAAACGCTAATGGAAAAGTTTTTGCCGCTACACAAAACGGCGTTTATCGCTCAACGGATAATGGTATAACTTGGCAACAAGTTTTATTACCCACCACGGGCTCGACCTTTGCTGCCGATTTAGAAATTGCCTCCGACCAAACGCTTTTTGCCACTTTTGGCAAAATTACTTCATCGGGAAGTGGTATTTATAAATCAACCGATGAAGGGGCAACTTGGACAAACATAACGCCCGATAATACTGGTGCGAGAACCGAATTGGCTCTCGCACCCTCAACTTCGGGAAGTTCGCAGGTAATTTATGTCATTTCTACTTACGGAGATTCACCCCCAAATACTGGAAAAACCAAATGGTTTAAGAAGTCAAGTGATGCTGGTAGCACTTGGACCGATATTGTCGCACCAAATTTTACATCGAATCAAGGCTGGTATAATTTGATTTTATCGGTACACCCAACTGACCCCAATGTAGTGATTGCGGGTGGTGCGAATCTCGCCAAAACGACCGATGGGGGTGCAAGCTGGACGATGTTATCTTATGGAATGCCATACGCTGACCAACATACTGTTGTTTTCAATTCTTACAACCCCGACCAAGTACTGATTGGTAATGATGGAGGCATTTTTGTATCAAATAATTATGGAAATGCTGCTACCGTCGAGCCGACTTTCCAACGCCGAACCACAGGTTATAATGTGGCTCAGTTTTATAGTGTGGCCGTAAAAAATATCGCAGGAAGTGGCTACGCCATCGGTGGAACGCAAGACAATGGCTCGTTGAGAATTAAGCCACCGATTTTTACGCAAGGAACGGGTACAGATGTAGCCATCTTTAGTGGCGATGGTTATATCTGTTTTATTGACCGAGATAACCCAAATGTGCAGATAATTTCGGGTATTAAAAATGTCTATGAACTACACAATCAGAATGGAGATTTCAGTGAGTCTATCGTCATTGATGGCGATAAAGGGAAGTTTCTGAATCCTGCGGCTTATAATGATAAAATCAATGTGTTTTACTCGTATTCCGACACTACCTCTACCACCACTCGCCTTTCAAGAGTGACGGATGTGGGTGGTGGAACTGTCTTGGGTAGCATGACAATAAACGTAAAAATGGATATTACATTTATGAAAGCGGGCAAAACTGACCATACCTTATTTATTGGCTGCAAAGGTGGTAAAATCTATAAAATCATAAACGCTGGCATTGCTGGTCAGGCTGTTACGCAAATTGATAATGCGTGTTTACCTTCGGGAAACACGACCATTTCGTGCATTGATATTGGTGCAACCGACGATAATCTGTTGGTGACTTTTTCTAATTATGGTATTTCTTCGGTTTGGTTGACCAACGATGGAGGCTCAACTTGGCTCAACAAAGACCAAATGGGTTCGGGTTTAGAAGATATGCCCGTGCGAGCGGCAGTTTTTTATCCGCTCGACCGAAAACAGGTATTTTTGGCCACTGAATTAGGTGTTTGGCAAACCTCAGACATTTCAATAAGTAACCCGATTTGGCAACCAACCAATGCAGGCTTGGCCAATGTACGCTGCGATGGTTTGGTGTATCGCTCCACTGACCGAGTTTTGGCAGTTGGTACACACGGTCGAGGCATTTACATGAGTACGTTACCACTACCGCCCAACTGCAATACCCAATTGGTTTTAGAAAAAGAAAATCGATTGCCCAACGCCACTATCGAATCGTGGGATTGGATACAAGCCAATACTAATAATGCCATCAATGCCAACCAAAAAGTAACCTATTCCGCAGGAAAATACATTTTGCTTGAACCAAATTTTGAGGCCAAACAAGGTAGTGTTTTTCAAGCAAAAATTGCTGGGTGTTCGGAGAATTGAAAATCTACTAAATTATTTCTTCAATAAATTCTCGACTGTTTTGATAGGCTTAGGTCTATAAAAAGTTGTGGCACAACCTCTAAAGGTGTGCCACAACTAAATTTTCTATTAAAAATTCTATATCAATTCTCCGCATAAGCCTCCACAGGCTCGCAAGCACAGATGAGGTTTCTGTCTCCATAAGCAGAGTCGATTCGGCTAACAGTTGCCCAGAATTTATTAGCTTTTACGTACGGTAATGGGTAAGCCGCTTTTTCTCTCGAATAAGCTTTTGTCCAGTTTTCTACCAAAACTACTGCTGCTGTGTGCGGAGCATTTTTCAAGACGTTATCGGCTTTATCGGCTTTTCCTTCTTCAATCTCACGAATTTCTTCACGGATACTCAAAAGGGCATCACAGAAACGGTCGAGCTCGGCTTTCGATTCTGATTCAGTTGGCTCAATCATAATTGTTCCTGCCACTGGGAACGACAACGTTGGAGCATGGAAATTATAGTCCATCAAACGTTTCGCTACGTCTTCGGCTTCAACACCTGCTGAAGTTTTGAACTGACGTAAATCCACAATCATTTCGTGAGCACAACGTCCGCTATCGGCGGTGTAAAGAATTTGGTATTCGCCCTCCAAACGAGATTTGATGTAATTTGCATTCAAAATCGCATTTTTTGTAGCATTTGTCAAGCCTTCACCGCCCATCATGGCAATGTAAGCGTAAGAAATAGTCAGTATACTTGCACTTCCGTAAGGAGCAGCCGAGATTGCGTGAATACCCGATTTTCCACCCATATCAACAACGGCATTCGTTGGTAAAAACTCAGCTAAATGCTGTGCTACACCGATTGGCCCCATTCCTGGGCCACCACCACCATGAGGAATACAGAATGTTTTGTGTAAGTTGAGGTGACAAACATCAGCACCGATAGTTGCTGGTGATGTTAGACCAACTTGGGCGTTCATGTTGGCACCGTCCATATAGACTTGTCCACCGTGTGAATGAATCAAACTACAAATTTCAATAATAGATTCTTCAAAAACACCGTGAGTGGATGGGTAAGTTACCATCAAACACGATAAATTGTCAGCATACTGCTCGGCTTTTGCTCTTAAATCAGCTACATCGATGTTTCCTTTTTCGTCGCATTTGGTTACAACCACTTTCATACCTGCCATAACAGCCGATGCTGGATTTGTACCGTGAGCTGACGATGGAATTAAGGCAACATTTCGGTGCGAATCGCCACGGCTTTCGTGGTATGCACGAATTACCATTAAACCAGCGTATTCGCCTTGAGCTCCCGAATTTGGTTGCAGCGACATCTGAGCAAAGCCCGTTACTTCGCAAAGCCAATCGTTTAAGTTTTTGAATAATTCTTGATAACCTTCGGTTTGGTCTTTCGGTGCAAAAGGGTGAATATTTCCAAATTCTGGCCAAGTGACAGGAATCATCTCGGCCGTAGCATTGAGTTTCATGGTGCAACTTCCCAACGAAATCATCGAGTGTACCAACGATAAATCTTTATTTTCGAGAGATTTCAGGTAACGCAACATTTCGTGTTCGGTGTGGTAGCTGCTAAACACGGGGTGTGTCATGAAGTCAGAAGTACGATTTAGACCTACGCCAAAACCAATTTCCACTTCCGATTTTAAATTTATGTTAGTGCTTTTTCCGCCCGCTTCGGCAAAAATATTTAATAATTTCTCCACATCTTTGATGGTTTTTCTTTCATCGAAAGAAACGCCCACATTGCCATTGGCATAATAACGAAGATTAATTTCGTGTTTCTCGGCAATTGCCTTGATTTTACTATTATCTTCAGTATGAATCGTTACGGTATCAAAATAATTTTTGTTTACTACTTGATAATCAAGCCCTTCAACCGATTCGGCAAAAAGTTTGGTCAAACCATTGATTTTTGCAGCAATATTTGTCAAACCTTTTGGTCCATGATAGACACCGTAAGCCGAAGCCATTACCGATAGTAACACTTGGGCTGTACAGATATTTGAAGTTGCTTTTTCACGACGGATGTGCTGTTCACGAGTTTGCAAGGCCATACGCAAGGCACGATTGCCTTGTGCATCAACCGAAACACCAATGATACGTCCAGGGATTTGACGTTTGAAAACATCTTTTGTAGCAAAGAAAGCAGCATGAGGGCCGCCATAACCCATTGGAACACCCAAACGTTGAGCTGAACCAACTACTACATCCGCACCCATTTCGCCTGGAGGTGTGAGGAGTGTTAACGACAATAAATCGGCTGCTACGGCAGTAAATACATTGAGTTCGTGAGCTGCCGCAATCAAATCAGTGTAGTCGTATACTTCTCCGTTAGTTGCAGGATATTGCAACAAAATTCCGTATAAATCTTCGTTGGTCAAATCATACGTTGTGTGATTGCCTACTACTACATTGATGCCTAAAGGTTTTGCACGACCAATCACCAAATCAATGGTCTGTGGGTGGCAAAGCTCCGAAATGAAGAACGTTTGAGCGTTTTTCTTCGCAGCAGAGCGAACGCTGTGAAGCATTGTCATGGCTTCGGCAGCGGCAGTGCCTTCGTCAAGCAAAGAAGCGTTGGCAATTTCCATTCCTGTTAGTTCAATCACCATCGTTTGGAAATTTAAGAGCATTTCTAAACGTCCTTGGGCGATTTCGGCTTGATAAGGCGTGTAGGCGGTGTACCACGCTGGATTTTCGAGTATATTTCTCAAAATCACATTTGGCACAACGGTATCATAATAACCCGTGCCAATAAATGATTTATAGATTTTATTTTTTTGGGCTAAAGTCTTGAAATTGGCTAAGAAATCAACTTCCGACTTTGCAGCTGGCAAATTGAGTGAATTTTTTAAACGGATTCCAGCAGGAACAGTTTCGTTGATGAGTGTTTCAAGCGAATCAACACCAATTTTTTGTAACATTGATTGGAGTTCGATTTCACTCTTGCCGTGATGACGACTTTCAAAAGATTCTTGCGTAATAAGGTTTACTTTCATCGGTGAAAAACCCCCTGCCCCTGAAGGGGAGTTTATTTTTGAATTAATTCATGCTTTGGGGTATAAAACTGCATGAATGGTTTGTTTGGATGAGCGTGCAAATATACTAAAATTATAAATTAGTTGTTGAAACAAATTGTTAGAAAATTAGAGAATTTTTATTGAATATTTTTAGAAGTCAATGTATTTAATCTATTAGATTAGTATTTTTTAGAGAAAATATCTAATAATAGGCTTTTTTTTAGATAATGTTTAAATCGTATTTGTGTATGATTTTTGATAGAAAATAGAAAAGCCGAATCAAATATGAATGATTCGGCTTTTGTAGGCGGTAATGTCTCACATATTACGAAACACTCTCAAACAACTTTTGGTCTTCTTCAATAAAAGGTTGATTACGTAAGCGTTTACCTGTCGCTTTAAAAATCGCATTGGCAACCGAACCACCAGTAGGTGGTAGAGCTGGTTCGCCCAAACCAGTTGGGTCGATACCGTTATCAACGAAACTAACCTCTATCGCAGGAATTTCATTCATCTTTATCAATCTGAAAGCGTTGAAATTCTTTTGGTCTGGTGTGCCATCTCTGAATGTCATATTACCGTACATGGCATGTCCGATTCCATCAACGATGCCACCCATTACTTGGTTTCTTGCACCACTTTGGTTGACCACCACGCCACAATCAACAGCTGCGTAAATTTTCTGCAAAACTGGTTTGCCTTTCTTCATCACCACTTCTGCCACTTGAGCCACATATGAAGCGTGCGAGAAATAAACACTGAAGCCGAGACTTACACCTTTTTTCTTCTTTCCCCAACCCGATTTTTCAGCGGCCAATTCAATAACTGCTTTCATACGGTCAATATTATATTTAATCTCGCCCGTAGGTGCTGTTTTGGCTTTTTCGAGTAATTCAAGTCTGAATTGTACGGCATCTTTACCTGCGGCTGTAGCTACTTCATCAATGAATGATTGTTCAGCGAAAGCTAAGAAATTAGTGATTGGAGCTCTCCAAGGACCAGTTGTAATCGGCGATTTATGTTCGGCCGAATCTATCAATAAATTTGGAACTGCCCCCGCAGGGAAATTATCTTGGCGAGTAGAGTTTCCTGCATTTATACCTGCTCCACGAAGCGTATAGCCAATCATATTACCTTGCTTGTCAAGAGCAGCACGGAAGCGATAACGAACGGCTGGGCGATAACTTCCGCCACTCATATCATCTTCACGAGTCCACATTACTTTTACAGGGGCTTTGATGATGCTTGAAAGTTCGGCCGCTTCCAAAACGTAGTCTGTTCCCAAACGACGTCCGAATCCACCACCCATTTTTGTTAATTCAACCGTTACTTTTTCAGCAGGAATATTGAGCAATTTTGCGGTTTGATTTTGGGCATTTTGTGGTGTTTGGGTTGGACCAACTAACTCAACTCCGTCTTCACGCACGTGGGCGAAGAAGTTCATCGGTTCCATTGGGTTGTGCGGTAAAAACGGACATTGATATTCGGCTTCTACAATTTTTGCAGCATCTTTAAAAGCTGTTTCTACATCACCATCTTTTCTACGTATTTCAGTTTTTCCATCCAACAATTCTTTAAAAATTCGATTGTGGTCGTCGCTACTTTCAAGGGTTGCAGCCTTTTCCCATTCGATTTTAACTAAATCACGGGCTTTCTTTACTTCCCATGTAGATTTACCCACGATGGCAACTTTATCTTTGAACGAAACCACTTCGATACCACTTGCCGAAGCCTTCGCCGCAGAAGCATCGAATGATTTGAGTTTCATTCCGAAGGCAGGCGGACGCTGAATCATAGCGAATTTCATACCTTCACGATAAAAATCGAGTCCAAAAAGTGGTTTTCCTGTCAAAACTCCATGATTATCTACCCCTTTTACAGTTGAACCAATGAGCTTAAAATCTTTTTTATCTTTTAATTTTACATCAGTTGGTGGCGTGAGCTTGGCCGCTTCGGTAGCTAATTCACCATATCCCACTTTTTTGCCTGATGCAGTATGTACCACAAAGCTTTTCTCGGTCGAGCATTCGCTTGTCGAAACTCCCCAACGCTTAGCGGCTGCTTCTATCAGCATTTGTCGAGCAGTTGCACCCGCTTTGCGGAGGCGTTGCCACGAATGAGGAATCGAACCACTACCACCAGCCACTTGTCGTTCAAATTTCTTGGTGTCGAGTGGAGCTTGTACAACTTTTACATTTACCCAGTCAACATCTAATTCTTCGGCCACAATTATCGGGAAAGCCGTTTTAATACCTTGTCCTATTTCTGGATTTGGTGAAAAAATCGTTACTATTCCATTAGTTTGGATAGATAAAAAGGCATTAAAGGCCGTTCCACCTGCTTCGTTTGCCATTTCTTTTACTACTGTGGCTGCCGAAGCCTCTTGTCCAAACCAATTGAAACCTAATATCAAGCCACCCGCACTCAAAGCGGTTGACTTTAGAAAATCTCGTCGGCTATTATTTTTTGTCATTATAGTATCTGTTTGATAATTTAGATAGTTAATTGATAAGTGGTTGAATAGATAAGTTTTCTATTACTCATTCAATCATTGAACTATTTTTGCATCTGTGACGCCGCTAATTGAACCGCTTCTTTGATTCGATGGTAAGTTCCGCAACGACAGATATTACCTGCCATTGCTGCTTCAATTTCTTCCAAATTAGGTTTGGCATTCTTTTTCAAAAATGCAGCAGCAGTCATAATTTGACCGGCTTGGCAGTAGCCACATTGTGGCACATCAATCGCATCCCAAGCCTTTTGTACAGGATGGTCGCCTTTTTCAGAAAGTCCTTCAATCGTAGTGATTGTGGCATCGGCAACTGCCGAAACAGGTAATACGCAAGAGCGAGTTGCTTCGCCATTGATATGCACTGTGCAGGCTCCGCATTGAGCCATTCCGCAACCATATTTTGTGCCAACAAGACCAAGATTATCACGCAAGACCCATAATAATGGTGTATCAGGCGATGCTTCGGTTTTGAGGGTTTTACCGTTGATTTTGAGATTATAATTTGCCATTATTGAAATGTTTATTGAATGTCTGAATCTATAACTAAAATTACACAAAATGTTCTTTAAAATATACTAAAAGTGTATGGTTTTAATGAAAAATTCGACCAAAATGAAATTTTTAGCGATTTCAAGGCTTTAAAACTAACTTCCCTGTTTTTACTTTCTCAATATCTGTTCGATTCATTAGTTCGGGGCGGGAACCTCCCTGCACAAACAGTTTGGCTTGGTCGTCGTAGTGCTTACTCAAAAAATGTCCTGACTGACCTGTCGGAAGTACACTTCGTCCGTGTTCAACATCTGCAAAATCAACAATTCTACGTAAAGCTGGGCCATAAGTAACCTTATATGTTCCACTCGAATCGACCGAAAAATCAAGGTTATTGATTGTTTCTCTCCCACCTGGAGCTGGAAGTGGTCCAACACTGAAATATTTGCCTACAACTGGTAAAATGCCAAGTGGGTGATTGTGCGTAAGCGTATGTACTTTTTCCCATTTCCATGCCATCATATCATTGCCGAGTTGTTTTTCGAGACTTGCCAATGCTTCATTCAACGACTTTGTCAGGATTTCGGTGCGAGTTTCTTTGTTTTTTGTCGAAACATTATCCCACCACGGCGAAGCATCGTTTCGCATCAATGAAGCCATGTTTCGCTTAAAGTTCCCATTATGTTCAAATGCCTTGAAAACTTCGTTGCCTAATTCATCTTTGATGGTATTCACAAAAAAATGATAGAGAAAACGGTAATAAATTGTTGGTTCAATAGCTGCTAAATCGTGCGAGCCATCCCATTTAGCCAATTTTTCTAAACCATTCTTTGCCGAAGGACTCAGCTTGCTTTTATCAATTACAGGCAAAATATCTTTCAAAAGCCCTGCAAATGAAGACGAGGTCACATCATTAATAACTTTACGGACACTCTCTTGAGTCCAATCTTTTTTATCAGTAAACAAAAGTTCTTCAATTCGGCTTGCCCGATTGCCAGGTACGTAATAACCCGCTACCAAGCCATTACCCATATCGGCTGGCTGGTTGTTAGCCGTGTAAAGCACACCACGTTTTGGGTTTAAGATTTGAGGATTCAACGAGAAATCGTACCAACCTTGTGGGTCGTCGTTGCCCGTTGAGCCATCTAAAATCAACATCGGATTGACATGGGATGGACGCTTCGGGAGTTTTCCCGCTGCCCACCATGCAATGTTTCCTTCGGCATCGCCCCACATTATATTGAGGCCAGGTGATGTTAATTTACTCGCCGCTTTGCCTGCTTCGGTCGCATTTTTGGCGTGAGCCATTTCGTAGAATGCCTCTAAATGATAGCTCGGAAATTGGTTGAAAACCCACCAAAGAGCAATCGGGTCTTTTTGGTCAGCCATTTTATCAAAACTATCATTCATTAATATTCCGTGGCGAGAAGTTTTCACGGCAATTTTTACATCGGCTGCATCTTTTACTTTGATTGATTCTTCACGCACTTTCAAATCTTCCCAATGGTCTTTGCACCAAACTTGATTGGCATTGGCGGGGTTTGCTTTTTCTCGGAAAAAATCAACGTCGTCGTTTTCAAACATTGTCAGACCCCAGCCGCCGTATTGCGAGTGTCCTAACGCTCCAACGGGTGTTCCTGCTAAGAAATTGCCATAAAATTTAAAGTTTGGACATTCCAGATGGGCTTCGTACCAAACCGAAGGTTGTGAAAACGCAATATGGGTATCGTTCGATAAAATTGGCTTGCCAGATTTGGTTTTCGAGCCAGCAATTACCCAACCATTTGAGCCATGATAGGGCGGGAAAAGTGCATTGGTTTCGATGCTGGTCAGTTGATTGGCCATGTGTGCCAAAGCCGTAGATGAAGCAATATTTTCTTGAGCGTTAGTCGGGATTTTTGGTTCGTTGGCAGGCCAGCCAGACATTATATCTTTCCAATATTCGGGACCATATTTATTATGAATCATAGTAGAAATAGCCTCTGAGCGGAAAGCTTCAGCAAACGTAAAACCCATGTAGCCCATAATTATCTGCATATCGGCCATCTCGAAAGGCGTTTTTTTGATACCTGCAATTGAAAACTCAACAGGAGTTTTGCCTTTTTCGATGTATTCGTTTACTCCTTTAATATATGCCTGTGCTGCTTTTACGAAAGGTGCATTCGGATTTTTCATTAGCACCGAATCAATCGTCCATTGGGCGTGCTTACGGAAACTGAGCGTTCGGAAAAACTTATCTGAGGGAAGTGCTTTTTCGCCAAAAATTTCGGATAGACGTCCATCCGCCAAACGACGGAGCAGTTCCATCTGAAAAAGGCGGTCTTGGGCATGAACATAGCCAAAGGCTTGAAATAAATCGTCTTCGTTTTGGGCGTAAATATGCGGAACTCCGTAATCATCGTAAAGCACTTCAACGGGGGCTTTTAGGCCTTTGATTTGTAATTCACCATCGAGGGTTGGTTTGGTACTTTGTAGCCAAAAATAGATTCCGATAGCCGCCACAACGAGCAAAATAAGTAATCCGAGAATGATTTTCTTTACTATTTTCATCGAACAGTAGTTTTTAGGTTGATTAAGTTGAAATGTAAAAATAAGAAGAAAAAATTGAAGTTTTCATTAAAAAATATGGCACACCTCCTTTATTGCAGTAATGAGGTGTGCCATATTTATAAGCAATTCAGAAAATTGTGCTACTCATCTTTCAAAACATAGCCCATACCCGTTTTGGTATGAATAAGTTTTGGCTCGAAATCTTTATCAATCTTTTTGCGGAGGAAATTGATGTATACTTCAATGACATTTAAGCTATTTTCGGCATTATTTCCTTCCCATATTTTCTCGGCAATTTCGGCCTTTGAAACTACTTTGCCTTTATTACGTATGAGGTATTCAAGCAACGAAAATTCTTTTGGTGTAAGGTCAATTGGTTTGCCTTGGCGAGTTGCCATTTTGCTTTCAAAATTAATTTCGAGGTCGGCAATTCGGAGAATATTGGCGTTGGTTTCGTTTTCGGCGTAGGCACGTTTTAAGAAAACGTTGATACGAGCAATCAGTTCACGGTACTCGAAAGGCTTCACGATATAATCATCGGCTCCGTGTTCAAAACCTGTAATTTTATCATCGGTTTCGCCCAGTGCGGTAAGCATAATTACAGGAGTTTGGCGGTCTTTTTCTCGGATTTTTGCACAAACTTCGTACCCATTCATTTGTGGAAGATTAACATCTAACAATATCAAATCGAATTTTCCACTGAGTGCAAAACGTAGGCCAATTTGGCCGTCATAAGCTACTTCGGTGTCAAAATCCTTTTCCGATAAGCCTTTTACGAGGTTTTCGGCCAATCGTTGGTCATCTTCGATGATGAGTATTTTTTTCTTTTCCATATTTTTTTTTGAGACAATAGATATGAGACGCGAGACAAAAGAACATTTTATGCTTTTAATCTAAAATCTTAAATCTTTTCTGTAAAACCCACGCAATCCCGATAACCAAAAAACAACCAATTGGATTGAACCAAAGGTAGGCAATCCATTCTTTTTTTAGGATTACTTGCGGAATTCCGATGCCGAGAATGATGGCTTGGCTGATAACCGCTGCCCAAAAAGTGGCTGTTCCACCAATGTTTTTGAAATAAAATGCTACGAGAAATACACCTAAGATAATTCCGTAAAATAATGAGCCAAGTACATTGACGACCTCAATCATATTGCCGAGCTGATTGGCATATTGTGCTACAAATATACAAAAAAGCCCCCATAATATGGTCGAAACTTTCGAAGCGTTGAGTTCTGCCTTTTCAGAAGGTATATTTTTTGAGAATTTTCTGTAAACATCAACTACTGACGTAGCTGCCAACGAATGGTAGGCCGAGGCAATTGAACCCATCGAAGCCGCAAAAATTACGGCAATCAAAAGCCCGATGAGTCCGTGTGGAAGATGGTCGAGTACAAATCTGAGAAACACAAAGTCTCGGTCGTTGGTGCTGGCTGAAGGGTCGTTTTTTTTGATTAAAGACACGACTTCTCCTTTGATACTTTTAATAGCCGAATCAGATTTATATAAGTTTGCTTTATAAGTATCTAATTGTTGGTCAGTGAGGTTTTCTGTGCCAACCAAAAGCTGTTTGCGTTGCTCAGTGATGTTTTGATATTGACTTTCTAAGGCCTTATATTCGGTTGCATATTGGCTACTAAGTAGCTTATCGGTCTCGACTTTGTTGAAGAAAACAGGTGAAGCATTATATTGATAAAACACAAAAACTAACACCCCAACCAACAGAATCAAGAACTGCATCGGTATTTTCAGTAAGCCATTCATCACTAAGCCCAAACGGCTTTGCGAGATACTTTCGCCAGTCAGATAACGCCCAACCTGCGACTGGTCAGTACCAAAATAAGAAAGTTGCAAAAAGAAACCACCAATTAACCCCGACCAAAGATTATAGCGGTCTTTAGGGTTAAAATCAAAACTTACGACATTTGTATGATTGGCTTTTCCTGCAATTTTTAGGGCTTTTATGAGACCAATGTTTTCGGGAAGCATCATTACTACAATTACGCCTGCCAGCACCATTGCTACCGTAATGACAATCATTTGTTGAAGGTGTGTATAAGAAATTGCCTTTGTTCCGCCAATAACGGTGTATGTCAGTACCATTCCGCCCATCAGGATATTTGTCCAGAAAATATCCCAGCCAAAAATTGTTGAAAGAATAATCGAAGGAGCATAAATGGAAATCCCAGTTGATAGTCCACGTTGAATTAAAAATAAAAAAGCTGTGAAAACTCTAACTTTTCCATCGAAACGTTTTTCGAGGTATTCGTAG
>JAIYBU010000057.1 GCA_027488335.1 Cytophagaceae bacterium | reverse complement strand
TGGCGGTGCTTGACTCACTGTATCTACTGAGTAATAATACCATAACTGATATTGATACGCTCATTACGGATAATCAAAAAAAGATTCAGATGCTTGAAATCACTTGCGGAAATGGTAAGATTTTCTTGTGCAATAATCCGATTTTAGTCAGTAATTATTTCCTTTTACACAAAAATAATTATACGTTTTTCAATAAGATTTCTAACAAACTCGAACTCTCAAACAGCCATGTCGTTTGGGATGACTATTACCGTAGTAAACGATACAGCGATGCTTCAGATGACCAAAACCAATCAAATAAAGCGGGTGAAAGTGCTGTTTTGAAAGTAATTTTTCAGAATCAAGCCTT
Source organism: Cytophagaceae bacterium (assembly GCA_027488335.1). Taxonomy (GTDB): domain Bacteria; phylum Bacteroidota; class Bacteroidia; order Cytophagales; family Spirosomataceae; genus Emticicia. The sequence continues at coordinate 23,864 of JAIYBU010000057.1, read as the reverse complement.
GCGTTGGGCTTTTTATACATTTATTGTGGGTATTGCTTTATTTATTCTGATTTATTACCGACGAATTCAGAAAGAAGTGCCAATTTATACATCTCTCAAAAACAACAGCGAGGCATATATCAATGTCGTTAGTGGGCTTTATTGGGACCAACAAAACCATAAATCTATTGCCGATAAAATCATCTCGCAGTTTTTTGATTATTTATCCAACACTTTTCATATTCACCCAAAAGATTTTCAGGAAAGCGAATTACAGAAAATCAGTCAAAAAACGGGGCGAAGTCTGCAAAGCATAAAAGATATCTTCAATGAAATTGCTCATGTGAAAGCACAGGAAGAAATAAGCAAACAAAATTTGAATAGTTTATACCAAAAAATCAACTCATTTTATCAAGATTGAACGCATAAATAATGGAAAACCAAGAACAAATCTTTGAAAATAGGATAGACCTTCAAATCATTACGAAGGCCGTAATGGGTATCAAAAATGAACTTAATCAGATAGTTTTTGGGCAAGAAGACGTAATTGACCTTATTTTGATAGGCTTATTGAGTGATGGACACGTACTGATAGAAGGAGTGCCTGGGGTTGCCAAAACAATGATAACAAAATTGTTGGGGAAGGTATTGAATTTATCATTCAAGAGAATCCAGTTTACGCCTGACCTCATGCCTTCGGATGTGCTTGGAACATCCATTTTTAACCCAAAAACCTTAGATTTTGAATACAAACCAGGTCCAGTTTTTGGAAACATTGTGTTAATTGATGAGATAAATAGAGCTCCCGCCAAAACCCAAGCTGCATTGTTTGAATTGATGGAAGAACGTCAAATAACGATTGACGGAAATACCTATCCGATGGAAAATCCTTTCATTGTTTTGGCAACTCAAAACCCAATCGAACAAGAAGGTACGTATCGACTTCCCGAAGCTCAACTTGACCGTTTTCTGTTTAAAGTTAACGTTGGCTATCCATCGCTCGAAGAAGAACTTTTGATGCTCAAAAAGTTTAATTATGAAAGTTATAGCAGCGTAATGGATACCATTTTGCCCGTGCTTGACGCTCGAATTTTACAAGAACTTCGTGAGGTTGTGAGGCAGGTAATTATTGATGAAAATATCTTGCGATACATCACTTTGTTGATTCAAGCCACCCGAAATTATAGAATGTTGGAATTAGGAGCTTCGCCACGAGCATCTATTGCTCTCATGCTTGCTTCAAAAGCCAAAGCGGCCTTATCGGGAAGAGATTTTGTGATACCCGATGACGTAAAAAATATTGCCAAACCAACGCTCAGACACCGAATTATACTAACGCCCGATGCTGAAATGGAAGGTGTAAACACCGATGAAGTGTTAGATACTATTTTTTCAAAAATTGAAATTCCACGCTAATGAATTTCTTTAAGTCATTTTATTTAACCTCAAACGCCTTCATGGTGTTGGGGACTTGTATTTTTCTTTTTTGTGGTGGACTGGTACTCAATTTTAGTTTTGTATTGGGGCAAGTATTGTTGTTTTTGTTATTTTTAGCGGTTTTGGTCGAAACAATATTATTGTATAGTAAAGCTGAATTGATAGGTTTTCGGAGGGTTTTACCCAATAGATTGAGCAACGGTGACCCAAATTCGATTGAATTACAAATCAGAAATTTTTCTCGAATCAACCTTAATTTAACTGTTTACGAAGACCTGCCTGTGCAGTTACAACTCCGTACATGGAGCATGGAAGTAAATTTAGAAAAACTGGCCAATCAGAGTACTTTTTATGAGGTCAGACCCACCCAAAGGGGGCTTTATACTTGGCAAAATACGTATGTGCTTTGTCGAACTGCGTTGATGGGCTTGGTGGCTCGCAAGATAACCTTTGAGGCGAGTTCAAGTATTGGCTGTTATCCTTCATTTGAGCAGTTCAAGAAATTACCCATCAAGGCGATGGTCAATAATTATTCGGATGCCAACAATGTGCATATCCGTAAGATTGGACAAAGCCTTGAGTTTGAGCAGATTAAAAATTATGTAATCGGCGATAATTATCGGCACATCAACTGGAAAGCGAGTGCCAAACAAGGCAAACAAATGCTCAATCAATATCAAGAAGAGCGAAGCCAAGATATTTATACGGTGATAGATATGGGCAGAGCCATGAAAATGCCATTTGACCAACAAACCTTACTCGATTATGCCATCAATGGCTCGGTTGCTCTGACCAAAGCTATTCTGGACACGAAAGATAAAGCAGGCTTGATTACGTTTTCGTCGAAAACTTGTTCGTATATAGCTGCTCGTAGCGAATATAAGCAGTTTGGGGTTATCAACGATAAATTGTATAATTTGGAAACCGATTTTTTGGAGTCAGATTTTGAAAAACTCTATAAATTTGTTAGATTTAAAATCAGACAGCGAAGTTTATTGATTATTTTTACTAATTTCGACTCAATCAATAGCCTCAAACGCAATATGCAATACCTCAAAGCCATCGCTCAGTATCATTTGGTTTTGGTGGTGTTTTTTGAAAATTCAGAAATTGTACAATTTGTGAGCCAACCCGCAACCGACACGAGAGAGATTTATTCAAAGACAATCGGCAAGCATTTTCTTAGTCAAAACCAATTAATTTTGAAGGAATTGGTCAAATCGGGTATTCAAGGACTCATTACACAACCCCATTTATTGAGCATTCATGCCATCAATAAATACATTCAGATTAAACGAAAACAAATGATTTGATTAATAATCTGATTATCAGTAAATTAAAGTTTTAAAGTATGGAATCGTTACCATTCAAGAAACGAGGTGGATTTCCGAAAAACCATAAGAGTAGGAATCAATTTTTAACTTCTAAACCTTATTACAATTATGATTAATTATTATTTGGATACTTTAAAGTTTAAGTATGCCGACTTTAATGGTAGAGCAAGACGAAGCGAATATTGGTATTTCGTTTTGTGTAATATTCTTGCCTATTTAATTTTATCAGCAGTTGGTTTTGCACTTGGCGATTATGGTGGGTTAATTTTATTAGGTATTTTTTGGTTAGGGGTTCTTATTCCATCTATTGCCGTTATAGTCCGCCGTCTCCATGATGTAGGTAAAAGTGGTTGGTTTTATTTTGTAGTTCTTATCCCGCTTGTGGGTGGAATTTGGTTGATTGTACTATTATGTACAGATAGCCAAGTTGGACCAAACCAATACGGACCAAACCCTAAAGGAATTGGCAATAATGATAATTATGACGACCAAATTAACAACATTGGAAAATCGTTAAGTTAATTGATTATCAAATAGATAAATCAAAAACCTCTGAAAGTATAGTTGACTTTTGGAGGTTTTTGTGTTTAATCCCAGTTCTTAGTTTCCAGAAAATTCCTTATTCACCGAATGTCGGTCAACACAAATGCACGGATTTTACAGAATTTCATAGATTATTCTCCGTGAAACTTTGTGTAATCTTTGTCTCGTGGTAAATATGAAATCCTCAATATCCCCTAACCAACTCAATCGCACCAAAAACGCCTGCACTATCGCCGAGTTTTGGTTTTAGGAAAAGCGTTTCTACGTTGCGGTTATTGAAAATCCAGTTTTTGAGTTCTTCGGGGAATGCCTCATAAATCATATCAATATTACCTACACCGCCACCAATTACAATGGCATCGGGGTCAAGAACATTGACAATTGAAGAAATAGCACGGCCGAAAGACTTTACTAAATGATTAAGCGTAGCCGTTGCGTGCGGGTCAGTGCCTGCTTTATGAAGTTCGTAGATTTCCTTCATAGTTAGGTCGTTTCCGCTTAGTTTTTTATAGTATTGCTGCAAAGCTGGGCCAGAAAATACATTTTCGTTGCAGCCAACTTTTCCGCAATAACACATTACACCATCGTCTTCAAAGAAATTATGTCCCCATTCGCCACCAATACCGTGTCGGCCATTAATCACCTGTCCATTTATCACAACTCCACCACCAACACCCGTGCCGAGAATCACCCCAAAAACTACTTTTGCATTGGGCAAAACATCTTTTACGATTCCCATCGTAGCTTCTGCCAAAGCAAAGCAATTAGCATCGTTTGCCAACTCAACAGGCACACCAAGAGCTTTTGAAAGGTCTGCCTTCATGGGTTTTCCATTCATCGACGTCGTATTGCAGTTTTTCATGGTCTGCGTCGTGGGGTCAGTCGTGCCTGGCGTACTAAAACCTATGGCCGTTGGAGCGATATTTATTTCTTGTTTGATAGAATCAATCAGCTTTACGACTTGACTAATGATATGTTCGTAGCCTTTGCTGGCTTCGGTCGGAATTCTTTTTCTTGATAAAACTTCATTGTTTTCGGCATTCATCACCACGCCTTCGATTTTCGTGCCGCCTAAATCTACACCCCAAAGTGTCTTCATTTTATATATAAGGTTGATTAAATGAGGGAAAAATGCTGTTAACTTGTCATTAACAAATCAACGAGCAACTCCTTACAAACTTATAGCATCTTATCATCAAAGACAACAATTTTTATAAAAAGCTAACATAGAATCATCACCATGAAACGTTCATTTATAGTAATCTTAACAATCCTTTTGGGAGTATTCGGATTGTCTTCTTGTAACACTTACGAAGTTATTGATGGTAGCGGCATTGTTCAGACCGAATACCGTCGAATGGCCTATTTCAATAAAATCGAATTGTATTTTCCTGCAGAAGTAATTGTTCGTCAAGGCAATACAAAAGACATTGAAATCACTGCCGAAAGTAATATCATTGATTTGGTTTATAGCCGAGTAAGCGGAAATACCTTGATTTTAGATGATAACGGCCGTTTGCGTAGCAGCCACAATGTGAAAATCTATGTGCAAGTGCCTGACATCAACGCCATTTTTGTTTCGGGAAGTGGCCGTGTAATTAGTGATAATAAAATTTACGCTAAGAACATGAACGTACGTTTATCAGGCAGTGGCTTGATTGATGTAGCCTTAGATGTAAAAAACGATTTAGTAGCCGATTTGAGCGGTTCGGGACTGATTTTCATGGAAGGCGATACCTACAATGGCATTTACGATGTATCGGGAAGTGGCAAAATCGAGTCGTTCGATATGCACGCCGATAACTCAGATATTGTAATCAGTGGTTCGGGGCGTTGCGAAACTACTGCACTGAGCAAACTTGGCGTAACTATTTCGGGAAGCGGAAGCGTGTGGTTCAGAGGAAATCCACGCATCAGCCAACGAATTTCGGGTTCAGGAAAGATTTTTAATGCGAATTGATTTTAATTCGTTCACAAACCTTATAGGTTTTTTCAAACCTATAAGGTTTTTTTATGCCCAAGATTCGCTATTTTTGCACTATTATTAACAAATAACCGTCGTCCGTCGTCTATCGACTGTTGACTCAAAGAATAATGGCAGAAATCAGCAAAACGTACAATCCGAAAGAGATAGAAGACAAATGGTATAAGTATTGGATTGATAATCAATACTTTAAGTCGAAACCAAATCCCGATAAAGAGCCTTATACTATCGTGATTCCTCCGCCAAACGTCACGGGTGTCTTGCACATGGGCCACATGCTCAACAATACCATTCAAGATGTATTGACTCGCAAAGCACGTATGGAAGGAAAAGAGGCTTGCTGGGTACCAGGAACCGACCACGCTTCTATCGCTACCGAAGCTAAGGTTGTGGCGATGCTGAAAGAACAAGGAATCAATAAAGCTGACCTTACTCGTGAAGAATTTTTGAAATATTGTTGGGAATGGACCGAGAAGTACGGTGGCATTATTTTACAACAACTCCGCAAACTCGGTGCATCGTGCGATTGGGACAGAACTCGCTTCACGATGGAACCAAGCCTTTATGATGCCGTAATAGATGTTTTTGTTGATTTACATAACAAAGGAGATATTTATCGCGGACACCGCATGGTAAACTGGGACCCGCAAGCCAAAACAACGGTTTCGGACGAAGAAGTTATCATGAAAGATGTTCAGCAGAAATTATATTACATCAGATACGATGGAGCGGAGGGAAGCGTAACGATTGCTACCACTCGCCCCGAAACTATCATGGCCGATGCTGCAATCTGTGTAAACCCAGCCGATGAGCGTTTCCAAGATTTGATTGGTAAAAAAGTAAGAATTCCGTTAATCAACCGTGAGATTTCGATTATTGCCGATGAATACGTAACGATGGAATTCGGAACGGGTTGTTTGAAAGTAACACCTGCTCACGACCAAAACGACTACGCTCTCGGACAAAAACACGGGTTAGAAATCATAGATATTTTGACCGACGAAGGAAAGTTGAACGAAAAAGCCTTGATTTTGGTAGGTGAAGATAGATTTGTGGCTCGTAAGAAAATTGCTAAATTATTAGCCGAATCGGGCAATTTAGTAAAAGAAGAAGACTATAAATCAACTGTTGGAACGTCTGAGCGTACAGGTGCGATTATCGAACCGAAGATTTCATTACAATGGTTCTTGAAAATGCAACGTGTTTCGGAGCCTGCTCTCGAAAACGTGATGAACGATACAATTCAGCTAATTCCACCGAAATTTAAGAATACCTATAACCATTGGATGGCAAACGTAAGAGATTGGTGTATCAGTCGCCAACTCTGGTGGGGACATCGCATTCCTGCGTTTTATATGCCAGATGGTACGTGTATCGTAGCAAAAGATAAAAAAGCGGCCTTGAAAATTGCCCGTGATAAATATCAGTTATTTGCACTCAGCGAAACCGACCTCACACAAGACGAAGACGTTTTGGATACGTGGTTTAGCTCGTGGTTATGGCCAATTTCGGTTTTTGATGGTTTCAAAGACCCTAATAATGAAGATATTAACTATTATTACCCAACCAATGATTTAGTAACTGCCCCTGAGATTTTATTCTTCTGGGTAGCTCGTATGATTATTGCGGGTTATGAGTATAAAGGCACATATCCATTCAAAAATGTATATTTGACGGGTATCGTAAGAGATAAACAAGGCCGCAAAATGTCGAAATCGTTGGGGAACTCACCAGACCCAATCGAGTTGATTGAAAAATACGGAGCAGATGGTGTTCGTACGGGTATGTTGTTCAGCTCACCCGCAGGAAATGACTTGCCTTTTGATGAAAAACTCTGTGAACAAGGACGTAATTTTAGCAATAAAATCTGGAATGCTTTCCGCCTAATCAAAGGTTGGGAAACAAGCTCAGAAGTTGCACCAGCGAGCAATCGATTGGCTGTATCTTGGTTCAAAACAAAAATGAACAAAGTAGTTGCCGAAACGCTTGACCATTACAATAAATTCAGAATGTCAGATGCCTTGATGAGTACTTACAACCTCATTTGGGATGATTTTTGTTCGTTGTATTTGGAAATGATTAAGCCAGCTTACGTTGACGGAAAAGGCTTACCAATCGACCAAGAAACGTATGATGCAACGCTCGAAATCTTTGATGAATTGATGCGTTTGATTCATCCTTGGATGCCATTTATTTCAGAAGAATTGTGGCAGTCAATTAAAGAGAGAGGCACGAACGATTCAATTTGTTTGGCTGCATTCCCGAAAGGTGGAGAAGTAAATGAAAGTCTTTTGTCTGATTTTGAATTATTGCTTGAAATTGTTTCTACGGTTCGTAATACTCGAAATTCAAAGCAAATTTCACCAAAAGAAGCATTGCCATTGGCAGTAAAAACTGAGAATCAAGCACGTTATGAAACGTTATCGGGTTTAATTAAGAAAATGGCGAATATATCTGCTATTCAATATGTTTCTGATAAAGCGGATGGTATGAGCTTCGTTATCAAAGGCGATGAACTAACGATTGATTTAGGCAAAAATTTGGATGTAGAAGAAGAAAAAGCAGCTCTACAAAAAGATTTAGATTATATCACTGGTTTCAAAAAATCGACTGAAGCGAAATTATCGAATGAGCGTTTTGTTCAAAATGCAAAACCAGAAATCATCGAAAAAGAACGCCAAAAATTAGCCGATGCCGAAACTAAGATTAAAGCTTTGGAAGAGGCTTTGGCGAAGTTGGGTTGAGATTTTTAGAATAAGTTTAAAAGGCAGTTTTGATTTTTCAAAACTGCCTTTTTGTTTGGGCTAAAGCCAGCTTTGATATGTTTTCTGTTATCCGTCAGTTGAAACTGACGGCAATGAAAAAAATGAGCTTTGTGTTTTCTGTTTAGAGAAATTTCATTGCCGTCTGCTTTAGCTGACGGATACTAAGATGAGAATGCAATATTGACTTTAGTCAAAACTCTACAAAACCATAATATTTTTCTATATTTACAAAAACAACGATGCTGTGTTATGTCTTATGTGAAAATTTGGGTTCATGTAGTGTTTTCTACAAAGAACCGATTCCCTTTTCTTACCAAAGATATTCGATTTGAAATATTTAATCATATTATCGAAAACTGCCGAGAGAAAGATATTTTTCTACAAGCAATTAATGGTTACACCGAGTATATTCATTGCTTGATTTCTTTGAGAAAAGACCAATCGATTGCTGCTATTGCAAAACTCATTAAAGGCGAATCATCATTTTGGATAAATAAACAACAGCTAACAAAATAGAAATTTTCTTGGCAAGATGATTATTTTGCAGTTTCTGTGAGTGAATCACAAGTTGAGAAAGTGGTGGATTACATTAAGAATCAGGAAGTTCACCACGCAAAAAAAAACATTTGAACAAGAAGTTGAAGAGAAATACAGATGGGAAATTATTAAAGATGCGTAATAATAGGAAGGGCAAATCTAAATCAAGATTTGCCCTTATTATTATACATTTATTCAAAATTCTTATCTAAAATCATCTTCATCATCATCGCCGAAATTCATCTTATTGGGGTCGAACATACTATCCAATAAATCTTTGAATTGCAGACCCGTATCTAAGTTTTGCTTGCTGATTAACGAATATTCAGCCAAACCATGCAAAGCAAACTCCATCATAAACAATTTATCTTCTTCGTTTAGGCGTTCGTGGTAGCCTTCTACCAGTTCTTCTAAGCCTTCGATAGTTTTTAGTCTTGCACGGTATTCTCGGTCGGTGAGGTCATTGGTAAAATCAATAACATTTCCTTCGCCAAACCAATTTGATACTTGTTGGAACGGATTTTTACCTGATTTCTTTTTCTTTACCGCTTCTGGATTCGGGAAATATTTTAAAAATTCGGTTCGCATGGCTTTTCCGATGAGGCTTTGGGCTACATAAACTGGACCTTCTACTTCACCTTCATAAACCAATTCGATTTTTCCGTTGATGGCAGCAATAGCTCCGTAAATATCTGATACTCGTGCGTTTACGTTTTTCTCACCGTTAATTAATGAGCGTCTTTCAGCCGAACTCAACAAATTTTCATAAGCAGAAATTGTCATACGAGCCGACACGCCACTTTTGGCATCGACGTATTCGCTTTGGCGTGCTTCCACTGCAATTTGTTCAACCAAATCTTTCAGAATATCATTGACCACGATTTTCTTTTGACCGTCTTTAATGATAGCTTCTTGTTCGGTAATCTTACGTCCAATTTCGATAGATTTCGGGTAGTGCGTCACAATCTGGCTATCAATACGGTCTTTGAGTGGCGTTACGATACTTCCACGGTTAGTATAATCTTCGGGGTTCGCCGTGAATACAAATTGAATATCAAGCGGCATACGAAGTTTAAAACCACGAATCTGAATATCGCCTTCTTGCAAAATATTGAACAACGAAACCTGAATACGAGCCTGTAAGTCGGGCAATTCGTTAATCACAAAAATACAACGGTGCGAGCGTGGAATCATACCAAAGTGAATCACACGTTCGTCAGAATAAGGTAGACGTAAAGTTGCGGCTTTTATTGGGTCAACATCACCGATTAAGTCAGCAATTGAAACATCGGGCGTGGCCAGTTTTTCATTGTAACGTTCGTCACGGTGAAGCCATGCAACAGGCGTTTCATCACCCTTTTCGGCAATCAAATCTTTGGCAAAGCGTGAAAGTGGTTCGAGTGGGTCGTCGTTGAGTTCAGAGCCTTCTACTATTGGTACGTATTCATCTAAAAGATTGACCATCAGGCGAGCAATACGGGTTTTTGCTTGTCCACGCAAACCCAAAAGGTTGATGTGGTGCATCGAAAGAATCGCTTTTTCGACATCAGGAATAACGGTGTCTTCGTATCCCCAAATTCCAGGGAAAACCGACTCTTTATTTTTAAGTTTCTCAACTAAATTATCACGAAGTTCTTGTTTGATGGATTTGGGGCGGTAGCCGCTGGCTTTTAAATTGCCAAGTGTTTTTATTTTTAAAATATTCTTATCGAATGCCATGTATTTAATGGATAATGTAGAATTGAAAATGAATAATGAGCTTCTTCTGAATAACGGTTTTTCGTGAGAAATGGTTTTAGAGCTTGTACGACAATTTTTCAAATTGTCAGTTGATGCGGAATGTTTAGGTAATAATTGTATGAAATTACTGAAAACATAAAAGCCATTTAAGCTGTATTTGGTGCTTAAATGGCTTTTATAAAATCTTTCTTATTAACTACACCGCCCCAAAATTACCCATATAATTACGAAAACGATGATTGTACCGAAGCAGCCTCCGCCGAGTTTTTTTGCTCCGTAGCCTGCGATTAATCCTCTAAATAAGTTGTTCATGGTGGTGAAATTTAGTTGTGAAAAGATAAATTATAAAATCAATGGAGTGAAGTTAGTCAAATTTTCGTCAAAAACAACAAATTTAGCAGGAAAGCCTTCTGCAATTTGCCCAATTTCAGTATCAAGACCCAACGCTTTTGCGGGGCGAATGGTAGCCATTTTGATGGCTTCTTCGAGTGGAATACCCACTTTTTCTACGGCATTTTTTACACAATCGGCCATAGAAACGGCTGCTCCTGCCAAGTTCCCTTCGGAGTTTCGGTATTGTCCATTTTCGAGATACGCATCAAATTCTTCCCATTGAAATTGCTTTACTTTTTCGCCCACAAAAAGGGCATCAGAAATTAAGAAAAGTTTATCTTGCTTCACTTTATAGGCAATGCGAGCGGCGGCATAATCGCAGTGGAAACCATCTAAAATGATGGGGGCGTAAACATCGGGGCTATCAAAAGTTGCCCCCACAACTCCAGGTTCACGATGGCCCATTTGTGTCATGGCATTGTAGAGGTGTGTGCAAAGTGTAATTCCTTGGTTATAAGCCTTTTTTGCTTGTTGGTAGGTAGCATTTGAATGGCCGAGTGAGATTTTTATACCACTTTCGAGGAGCATAGTAATTTGCTCAGGGGTAAAGTTTTCGGCAGCAATAGTCATTAATTTGATAACTCCTTTACCGCATTTGAGTATTTCTTCTAACTCATTATTAGTTGGTTTTCGGATGTAAGCTGCCAAGTGAGCTCCACGTTTGGCAAGGTTCAGAAACGGGCCTTCGAGGTGCATACCAAGTACGCCTGAGTTCGGGTTTTTGACCAAAAAGCTGCGAGTGGCTTCAATGCCCTTTAAAATGTTTTCGAGCGGCGAAGTAATGAGCGTAGGCAGTACGTGGGTAGTACCAAGTTTGAGGCTCGACTCATAGATGTCTGCTATGGTTTCCTTATTGGCATATTGGGTAAAATAATATTTTTCGCCTCCGTTGATGTGGGTATCCACAAAGCCTGCTGAGATATGTTGGCCAGCCAAATCAATGATTTTTGCGTCAGAGTGGAACGCCACCCGCTTGTGGTCAGACGTTGAAATTTTACCATTTTCAACAGTAATTATTTGATTTTGAAGTACTTCGAAGCCTGTGTGAATAGTAGCGTTTGTGATGATGGTTTGCATAAAATAACTTGCTAAGGTTGAGTGAGCAAGTTAAGAAAAAACGATGAATGAATCAGGATAAGAAAGACCGTAAATTATAAGTTTTTGTTTTGGTGGATGTTGATTTTAGTTTTTACCATATTTAATTTTCGGCGTGAAACTTCCAGTACCTCGCCATTGGTAAGTTGAATTGTGCCTTTTTTTCCTTTTTTGTTAAAATGCTTGATAAATTGAGGATTTAACAAAAAAGACTTATGCACACGCAAAAAATCGTTGAGTTGAGCATCTGTTTCATACTTTTTTAGTGTAAATGACGAAACTATTTTTGTGCCATTTTTAAGATGAAAAATCGTGTAATTAATATCGGCTTCGAGATAGGTTATCTCGTTATTTTCGGGAGTTTTGAGAGGCATCATATCAGCTAATGTTAAGGAGTTAGAGCGAGAATACATTAAATCAGTTGCCAACGGTGAGCAAAATTTACGATACTCGCCACATTTCGAGTGTTAAGTTTGCGGGTGATATTTTTGCGGTAGGTATCGACCGTATACTCGCTTACACAGAGTTTATCGGCGATTTCGGCTGATAAAAATTCGAGAGCTATGAGTCTTATAACTTCAATTTCACGGATTGTGAGAGAGTAGCGGGCTATGAGTTCTTGTTGATATTCAGTGCTTAGACTACTAAAAAGTGATTTTTTGGACAGTTTGATTTTTAGGCCATTATGAGTTTTGATAATGCATTCAATGAGATGTGTCTGATTGCTACATTTTGATACAAAGCAGTCTGCAAAAGATGATATTTTTTTTAGACAAGATGTCGCTATTGAATCGTGCAAAATCAAGATTTTACCACTGTAAGTGTCTTTTAGTCTTTTTTGAAGTGTTAAATCTCCTTGAAAGAAAAAGTTAGCATCAATGATTAGAACATCGCAGGATAATTTTTGAAGTGAATTAATTAAATCTTGATTGTTGCTGGCAATACCGATAATTTGAAAATTATCGGATAACGCCAACATCATCGACAATCCCTCTGCAAAGAGTTGATAGCTATCAGCAAGGAAGAGTTTTATTTTAGGGTGCATAGCAACAGGAGTTTTGAGTATCGAAGTAACAATACAAAGGTCCGTTAAGCTACGCTACTGTTCAATACTGCCTTGCCATGATTTTATCTACTGTCTGGACATTAGATTGTTGTTTGTTTAGCTTTTTAAAACTAAATTCACCCAGTCAAACTACTTACTATGAAAAAAATATCTTGCTGTTTTGTAATCTTAATCTGTTCGATATTCACTTATGCACAGTCGAATAGAAAACTTGATAGTCTTAAAAAGGTATTTGCCAAACTGCCAAAAGAAGGTGCTTCTTTTGCTGGGGATACTATGCGGGTGAAGGTGCTTTGTGAAATGGCGTTCCATAAAGCATTTACTAAACCAGATACGAGCATATTTTGGTCTTTAGCAGCACTAAATTTGAGTACAAAAATTAACTGGGAAAAAGGATTAGTTTTAGCAAATCATCAGTTAGGTTATTCTAACATTATGACAGGTAAATCTTTTAATGCTATTGAGTATTTATTACGCAGTTTAAAAGATGCTGAAATACAAAGTTTAGATTCATTGATAGGTGTAAATAATAGACAGTTAGGTAATATTTATTACAATTTGGGCAAATATGAAGTTTCAGAAAAGTACTATAGGCTTGCATTACCTATTTTTAAAAAAATAGGTTACAAAAGAGGCTATGCCAACTGTTTGAATGATATTGGAAGAGGATATTTTCAAAGAAATCAGTATAATAAAGCTATTGAATTATTTCAAAATTGTATTGTTTTTTCAAGAAGTAATGAGCTTCCAATCTTAGAAAATTATTGTACATGGAGTATTGTAGAGGCTTACATTAAAAAAGAAGAATTTACAAGTGCTTTGGTTTTCGCCGAAAAAGGTATGTTATTAAATAAAATTAATAATGAAGTTTTATCATTGGATTGGCTTACACGTTATAATAATCTTTCAAAAATATATCTTGGGCTAAATCAACTCTCCACAGCTCTTAAATATGCTCAAATAGCAGAAACCTATATTCCTAAGGTACACGATAATAGTGCCTATCAAATTTATTATACACTTTATTTAATTTATAAAAGATTAAATAATACGAACCTATCTTTATCATATCATGAGAAGTATATATCTTTGAAAGATAAGGCTAAAGAGCAAGATATTGAAAAACAGTTAAGAAGTGTTGAGTATGAATATCAATATGAAAAACAAAAAATTAAATTACAACTTTCAGATAAAAAACATGAACAAGCAGTCTTTATTAATAATTTACTGTTGATTGGCATTGGGGCAGTTGTTTTTTTTGTAGGCGTTTTATGGTATAACTTAAAACTTTTGCAGAATAAGAATATGCAAATTGAAAATCAAAAAAACGAGATACTTTTGGTAAAAAATAAATTAGAAGATTTAAATAATTTATTAGAAAAGAAGGTTGTAGAACGAACAAACGACTTACAAAGAGTAAATGAAGACTTGATAAGAAAAAATCAAGAAATCACACAAGCCTTGTATCGAGGACAAAGCATTGAACGAAAACGTGTAGCAGTAGAACTACATGATAATTTAGGAGGAACCCTTTCAGCTCTCCGATGGCGTTTGGAGGCAATTAATAAAGATAATTTAAGCGTAAAAGAACAAAAAATTTATGATGGTATCTTAAACACTATGAAAAACGCTTATGATGATTTACGCCACATTTCTCATAATTTAATACCTGCTGATTTTGAAGAAAATGGGCTTTTTGGAGCTATAAAAAAATTAGTTGATGAAATAAATCAAAGTGAAAAGCTAAAAATTGATTTGTACATAGAAGATGGAGTCGAAATAACAAATCAAAAAACTGCCTTAGAACTTTACAGTATTTGTATGGAACTAATCAATAACATCTTAAAACATTCACAAGCAAGTCATGCTGAGGTGATTTTTAAAATGGATAAAGAAAAAGACCTCCTATTAGAAATCAAAGATAATGGTATTGGTATTAGCAATATACAAAATAATGGTGTAGGAATGAAAAACATTCATAGCCGATTAGAAGGTTTAAATGCCAAGTATTCAATATTAAATTCGAGTGGAACTACTTTTCAAATTTCGGTATCCCTACCTCACAGAAATTTAGCTAAAATTTCGTCAGTTATTTTAGGTACATTTGAAGAATCGTAAACCCGCAAAAAAAGATAACCATAGAATGCTAACCCATGAGTTATGGTTGGATTAAATTCAAAGTTGCCAAATTGATTATAAATGGGCAATCTAATTTCGACATGATTTTTAATAATTTGATTAGCTAATTTTTTTGCTTCTTTTTCGTCTTTAATTACATTGAATCTGGGTAGTCGCTCCTGAACATTTTCAAAAATAAAGCTCTCTAAGTTTTTGGTAGCTACTTGAATAAAATTTTCAGAGGCAATCTTTGTTTTTTGTGTTGGATTAATAATGTTTTTAAGAGCTGATAAAAAGAACTCAATGCCAGCTCGTTCATTTATATTAACTGGTCTGAATCCCTTTATATCTTCAGTATCAAGTAGGTTTTTCTGCGTATATGTTAGCCATGTACGCTCATTACTGTTTAACCAAATTGCTTTCGACTCAATTATTTTTGCAAAATATTGGGCAGCATTTAAGTAAACGGAGCTTGTTTTTCTATATTTTAATATATTTATTTTCTTGTTTTTGTCAATAATATCAAAATCATAGAAGTATTTCGAGTTTGCATTCAAATAGGGTGTTTTTATGTCAAAAATAAGGTTCTCAACAATAAACTTCAAGCACTTTTGAACATCATATTCTAATGGAAAGGTTTGATTTTTTAGATATGCTATTACTCCTTGAACAATCTGCATACTTTTAAACATTCCAAAACTTGAACCCTTTTTTAAAGGGTTTTCGGCAAAACCGATTCCCGATACAAGTTTTCGTGTAAAAAAAGGTTCGGATTTTTGAAGTATGTTATTATTCCTCAGATACTTATACCAGACAAATCTTACTACTTGGGCAACAATGCTAAAATTTTGTTTATGGACGTAAAGTACACACGAATCTGACCTATTATAAAATGCAATGTTTGATAAATACTTAAGATTATAAGGTATTTCTCGCTCATCAAGGGAATTACTCAAATACCCAACAACATTTTTAATGTTTTTAATATTGGGTTCCAAATTGAAATAAAACCTTACAGTGTCCTCCCCATATTCATCTTTCAGAATATTTTTCCCAAATTGATAAATAAAACTTTCTTTTGGAAGATTAGAATTTGGTTCAGTGTCAGTGCGAGAAACTTTTCTTGAAGTTATGGCATGAACAAAGCTTTCAAAAGTTTTTGATTTATTATTTCCAATTGTATTCGAAAGGCTAATTTCGCCAATTCCATAGAAACTTTGAGATGGGATTCTGGCACGTTCGCTATTTTTTCGTGCCACGATAGTACCACTTTTTTCTTCACCATCAATTGCCCAAAATCTGTCTTCTTGCACTATTAAATCGGGCAACTTTATTTCTTCAAAATTAGTACTTGATATATCACGCGAAGGATTTAGCGATTGATTATATAATTTATAAACCTCATCTTTCAATAATTTAATATCAATTTCTGAAATTAAGTTTGGTAATGTAGTATCTATCTTATATACTTTATTTCCAAAATTTATTGTATTTTTTGCATTATCTATAAAAAATTTATTTAATATTTCTAAAAGTTGTTCTTGATAAATATTAGGCGTTTGTGAGTTCATAGTAAAGGTTGATGTAATTTATTACAACAGATTTTGGATTATCCAAGCAAGTTAATAGTTCTGAAATTTTATCTTCATCTATTTTTTCACCCGAAACCATTAATTCAAATTGTCTTAAAAGTTTTTCACACAGTATAAAATTGACAACCTTTAGTACATTCTTGGGCGTACTTACTTTTTTGCTATTTATATGATAGTTTTTCCAAAATTGTTGAATAACGCGAGCAAT
Organism: Cytophagaceae bacterium; assembly: GCA_027488335.1. GTDB lineage: Bacteria > Bacteroidota > Bacteroidia > Cytophagales > Spirosomataceae > Emticicia. The sequence goes on along the minus strand of JAIYBU010000057.1, from coordinate 7,073 downwards.
AAATAGTTGTTTTTTTTCATTTCTGTTATTCCCAATGTCTAATAAAGAGCTAATTATACGGGCTATGTCCCAATATCTATCACCAAAGCTGGTTAATTCCCAATCAATTAACTTAATTTGAACATCAACTTTATCAGTTGGATTATAAATGAAATTTTTAAAGTGAGTATCTCTATGAATAAGTGCGTTGGATTTGTAATCTATTTGTTTTAGTAATGGAATAATTGCTTTCAGATTATTAATAGTTTCTTGATTGGGGATGTTTTTTGAAACGACTTCAGCATTTTCTAATTTAATAATTGTGGTTAAATTATCCAGAAACTCCACGTTCAGATGAAAAGGTAGAGGAGTATATTTAGTAAAATCCGCTTTATATGGCAAACCATGTAAGTCGGCCATCAGGCGAGCTATTTGTATAAAAATATTACTAACAAGATATTCTTCGTCTTTGATAACTCCTATATACTGGTGATTCTTTGTGAGGTAATTTTTTAGATTCGATCCATCAATATAATTTGTAGCAATAAATCCATTATTGAAATCAGCATCAATTAATGTTGGAACATATTTTCCTAAATTAGCATCTTTATTTAATGCCTTTAATATTCTTACCTCTGTATCTAAATCAAGTAGATTTGTGCTATCAAACTTTTTAGCTTGTTTAACAAAAAAAATAGATTTATTTATTTTTTCTTTTTCATCTAATTCATAAACTTTAAACGTATAGTTTTTGTCAGCATCTGCATTTGCTTCTTTTACAAAATAATTCCCTTTCAAGAATTTTTCATGCTCAAAAAAAGTAAAATCATTTCCTATTTTCTTCCGATTGAAGAAATAGTAAAGAATATTTAGACCTGTAAAAACCATATATTTTTATTTTAAAAGTCTTTCAGGAGAAAATGCACTTAGTCCTTGACCACCACTAATTGTATGAGCAGCCCCAGAGTCTTCAACAGGTGTTAGTTTATCTCCTGGTGTGGTTGTCGAAAGCATTGTGGTTAAATCCGAAAAGTTGTTCGCTTGCTTGGACAAATTACTATTTTTGTCAGTTATATAAACTGGAGCTCCTGCCCAAACAAAAACTGAATTATCTGTAACTTCAACAATCGTGTTTTCGAAGTCTAATCCAAAATGTACGCCTATACTGTCATTACCCCTTACTTCGATTTGATAAAAAAGATAATTTATATCATCAATGAAGTTAGCTTTTAAATCTTTATTTTTGTATGAAAAAAAAACTTTTTCTAATGGAATCATAATCGTATCTAATGGGTAATTTTGAAGCTTAAAAGGAATTTCTTCAAAAAATCTTTTGTGCAGATAAGCTAAATAGAGTGAGTTTCGTGCCATTATTTATAATTAATTAAAAAGGTTTATAATACTTTCACTTCAAAAATCCATTCTTCATAGCCCAACGCATCAGACCCAGAGCAGTATTTACCCCTACTTTTTTCATCAAATTTCGGCGATGAGTTTCAACCGTCGTGACGTTGATGAAAATCCGTTTGGCAATTTCGGCGTTGCTTAGGTCTTGAAGAATGAGCTGCATTACTTCAATTTCTCGTGGTGTAAGTGGTATATTTTCAGTGACTTCGTCTTTTCCACTTGGGGTGTTTTGATTGGGCAATTGAGCTAATCGCATCACTACTGCTTCACTGAAGTATTTTTGGCCATTTGCCACTGTTTTAAGAGCTAACTCAAGCTCTTTTCGTTCGGTTCGTTTCATGATGTAACCATCAACTCCCGCTACCAATGCTTCTTTGATAACTGCTGGTTCTTCAGACATTGTTAGTAGCATTACTCGAACTTTTGAGTATTTCTCACGAACCCTAATTGTCGTCTCAATGCCATTCATAAGTGGCATGTGCAAATCCGCCAGTACTATATCTGCTTCATTGGTTTCTAAAAATGTTAGCACTTGCCATCCATTATTGGCTGTTCCTACAACCTCAATTCCTTCCATAGTATCAATCAAAATACACAGGCTTTCGGCTACAATCACGTGGTCGTCGGCAATCAGAACTCTAATCATAAAGTTTGGTGAATCATAAATTAGTTTACAACTCGGCTATACTTATTTTTGAAATAAAACTGTAAGGAAGGTGTATGGAAGAATTAGATAAAACAGCAAGACCTGTAGGATTGGGAAATCTTTGTTGGGTTAATGTGATTGGTGACTGTTTTGATTTTGCTATACTATAAAAAAGATGTTTTAAAAACAAGTACTTTTTTTAACAATTACTTTAATTTTATTTTTTTCTCAAAAGTAAAAGACCTATTGTTCTAAAAAAATACCTACTTGTAGTGAATTTTCTTTTCGATATATAACTTTATTGTGCTATGATTGTCTATAAAACTGAAAAAAGTCTACCCACTAATATTTTGCTTGTTTTTTCAAATACGTTTATTATCTTTGGTTTTCGTCAATAAAAACCAAAGATAATTATGTTGAGTCGTGTCGCCAATTCCATTTACTGGATTAATCGCTATATTGAGCGAGCCGAAAATTATGCCCGTTTTGTAAGCGTAAATCTTAATCTAACCCTCGATGCCCCTGGAATAATGACTGCCCAGTGGGAGCCGCTTCTCATCGCTACGGCTGATAACTATGGTTTTTTTGAATATCATGCAGTAGCTGACCGTGATAGAGTAATTGATTATATGACCTTCGATAAACGAAATCCGAACTCGATTTATAGTTGTTTGGCCAACGCTCGTGAAAATGCCCGAACTATCAGAGAAAGTATCACGAAGGAAATGTGGGAGCATATCAATATTTTTTATCTCAAAATTTCAGAAACACAATCGGCCAAAAATTGGGAAGTAGAGCAATTGTTACAATTCTTTGAAGAAATTAAGGAAGGTTGTCAATTGTTTTTTGGAATTATTGATTCTACCGTAACTCGTAATGAAGGGTATCATTTCGGACGATTAGGACGGTTTTTGGAACGTGCCGATAAAACCTCTCGCTTCTTGGATGTGCGTTATTTTACGCTTCTACCCGATGACCAAGCGATGGGTTCGCCGCAAGAATTACTTATCTGGACATCAGTACTGAAATCAGTAAGTGCCTTTAATATGTATCGTCAGCAGCATCGTGTCATTAATCCTTCGCATATTGTTGATTTCTTGGTGCTTGATAAAAGTTTCCCTCGGTCTATTTTCTATTGTATTCGCCAAGCCGAACTTTCACTCTACCAGATTTCGGGTCGAGAACTTACGAGTGGGTATTCAAATTTGGCAGAAAAAGAAATCACTCGTTTGCGTCACGAAATCGAATTTACTGAAGTTGATGATGTTTTCAAGAAGGGTCTTCATCCGTATTTAGATGAGTTTCAGATAAAAAATAATATAGCCGCCGCCGAAATCTTTAATACGTATTTCGACCTAAAACCTGTTGAGGTATAAATAATGTTCTGATAGATTCTGATTCGGAATGGTGGGTTTAAGACTTAATTGATTCGAATAGAATCTAAGCTAATAATAAACTATGGACGCAGATTATTAGGGGTTTTGTAAAAAAAAACTGTTAATCTGCGTTCTATTTGGTAGATGTGTTTTTAAAGAAAATGACATACAACTCCGATGATTTTAAGCGTAGAACATACCCTACATTATAGTTATTCAAGTCTTGTTTCGCTTACTCCGCATACTATTTATCTTACACCGAAGGCTTCGCCAAATCAAGAAATTATTTCTTTTTAACTTGATATTCAGCCTGTTCCGAGTATTATTTATAAAAATATTGCTATTGAGGGAACTTACCAAACGGTAGCTTTTTTTGATAAACCTACCGATAAATTGAGTTTTCGGGCAATGGTTGAGATAATTTCTCAAGAAGTTAATCCTTTCCATTTTATCTATTTTCCATTTGGGACTGAAATGCTGCCTTTCAAATATCCCGATAAAGAATTGATACTTTTACAGCCATATTTGACTGATGAGGGCGTAACTACACTTATCGACCAATTTGCCCGCCAACTGGCAGCAGAAGTTGGTTGGAAAACAACTGATTTCTTGACCCGAATTTCAGCACATATTCGGGATAATTTTGTCTATGAAAAACGCCTCGAGGGGGTTGCCAATTCGCCCGAAACAACGCTTGTTTCTCGAAGAGGTACCTGCCGCGACTACGCCGTTTTGATGATTGCGGCTTGCAAAGCGTTGGGCTTAGCTGCTCGATTTGTAAGTGGCTATTGTTATGGAAGTGAGCTACAAGCCCACGAACTTCATGCGTGGGTAGAGGTTTATTTACCAGGGGCTGGTTGGCGAGGGTTCGACCCAACCGAAGGCCGAATTGTCGATTTTCATTACATAGCCTTGGCTTCTTCAGCACAAGCTGAGTTGATAAATCCGATTCTTGGTGGTTTCAGAGGAACTGCCGTTTCGTCGTTAAATGCTTTTGTTACTATTCAACAGAAATAAAAAATCAGAATTTTTAGTTACTTTAGCAGAAAAATGGCGTTTTTGCCCAATTTTAACACAAATCATCAAAAAAATAACCTAAACTAAAACTAAGACCTTTGATTATGGGCATTAAGAACAGACTAATTGTAATGAATTTTCTCCAGTTTTTTATTTGGGCATGTTGGCTCATTACGATTGGAGCATACTGGTTTCAAAATAAAGGTTGGTCAGGAGCAGAATTTGGAGCTATTTTTTCGACGATGGGAATAGCTTCGTTGTTCATGCCGACGCTCGCTGGCATCATTGCCGATAAGTACATCAATGCTGAAAGACTTTACGCTATCTTACATTTGCTCGGAGCTTTGGTGTTAGTTTATATTCCACAAGTCGATAATCCGAACGATTTCTTTTGGGCGATTTTGTTGTGTGTAATTTTTTACATGCCTACATTGGCATTATCAAACTCAATCGCTTACACGATTCTGAAAAACAATAATACAACCGACCTCGTGAAAGATTTTCCACCGATTAGGGTTTGGGGAACAGTTGGTTTTGTGGTGGCTTTGTGGGTGATTAGTCTTACACACAATGAAACTTCGGCTAATCAGTTTTACATTGCTGCGGCTTCGGCGGTTGTGTTGGCGGTTTATTCGCTTACGTTGCCCAAATGTCCGCCTCTGTCGGGTTCGCCTGACAAAAGAAGTTTTGTAGAAATATTAGGTTTAAATGCTTTCAAGTTATTTAAAGACCCGAAAATTGCTATTTTCTTTATCTTTTCGATGTTTTTGGGAGCATCTTTGCAACTAACCAATGCTTATGGTGATACATTTCTGCATGATTTTGCTAATGTAGCTATTTATAAAGATTCGATTGCCGTGAAATATCCCGCCATTATTATGTCAATTTCACAGATTTCGGAGACACTCTTTATCTTGGCGATTCCTTTCTTTTTGAAGCGTTTTGGTATCAAACAAGTAATGCTTATCAGTATGGTAGCGTGGGTGTTGCGTTTCGGACTTTTTGCCTACGGAAATCCAAGCGATGGTCTTTGGATGATTATAATGTCGTGTATTGTTTACGGAATGGCCTTCGATTTCTTCAATATTTCGGGTTCGTTGTTTATCGAAACTTACACTGACCCAAAAATTCGTTCGTCAGCACAAGGTTTATTTATGATGATGGTCAATGGTTTTGGTGCGGTTTCGGGAAGTTTGATTAGTGGATTTGTGATTCAGAAATACTTCACTTTGGCCGATGGTACAAAAACTTGGGAAGGTATCTGGCTTACATTTGCCATCTATTCGTTGGTGGTAGCCATACTGTTCGCTATTCTATTTAAGCACAAGCACGAAGAAGGAGTAGAAGTAAAAGGACATTAAAGCAAGTTACGGTTTACGAATGACGAGTTACGAATGAAATCTTGATAATCAATTATGCAGACTTCACTATGTAATTCGTCATTCGTCATTCGAGCAATTCGTCATTCAAAATTATGCTTCTGCTCTATAATACATCGTTGAGCAGTTTTCTTTTCTAAATACTTTTTGAGCCATTGCTTGCAAACTTTGTGGGCTTACTTTTGCAATCTTTTCGGCATCATCATTGCACCAGTCAGCATTACCTGCATTGGCTGCAAAGGCCAGATTCATGGCACGATTCAGAAGTTCAACTTCTGCAAATGCTAAGGTCGATTCTGCTTGATTTTTAACTTTCTGTAATTCGCTTTCGGCCATTGTCTTATCTCGCAATTCGGCAACAACTTCTTCAATGGCCGCATCGGCCTCTTCGAGGCTTATTCCTTCATTTAAGTTGCCTTGAATCATCAATAAACCTGGGTCGAGTGAGGCTGTTACATATCCTGAAACATTATTGAAAAGTTGCTTTTCTTTAACCAATTTAGTATATAATCTTGATGATTTCCCACGACCTAAAATATCGCTCAACAAATCAGCATCATAAAAACTTTCGTCGAATCGGGCAGGCATATTATATGCCTTATAAATGGCATTTAAAGGTACTTTTGCCGAAGTTTCTAAGAATTTCGGAGCGGTTTGCGGGGCTTCTTGTGGAAGATTTCTTATATATTTTTCGCCTGCTGGAATCGGCTCAAACCATTTCTTACAAAGGTCTTTTACTTGTTCTGCGGTTACATCGCCAGCAACTACCAAAATAGCGTTGTTTGGTAGGTAATATTTATAGAAAAAGTGCTTTACATCGTCCATGGTTGCATCTTCGATGTGGCTTATTTCTTTACCAATCGTTGCCCAGCGGTAGGGGTGCTTTTCGTAGATTAAGGGACGGAGTTTGAGCCAAACGTCGCCATAAGGTTGATTCAGATAACGTTGCTTAAACTCTTCGATTACTACTTTTCGTTGTACTTCCAGCACTTTTGGGTCGAACGAAAGGCTCATCATGCGGTCAGATTCGAGCCAAAAGGCCGTTTCTATATTCTGAGCAGGAAGCGTAATATAATAATTAGTAATATCGGGCGAGGTAAAAGCATTGTTTTCGCCGCCTACTTTTTGTAGCGGTTCGTCGTATGATGGAATATTCTTTGAACCACCAAACATCAAATGCTCAAAGAGGTGAGCAAAACCTGTTTTATTTTCATCTTCGTCACGTGAGCCGACATTATATAAAATATTAAATGCCGCCATTGGGGTTGT
>JAIYBU010000098.1 GCA_027488335.1 Cytophagaceae bacterium | reverse complement strand
CGTTCGATTGGTAATAGTTTCATAATCTTATTGATAAAGTTTGTGTTTATTGATTCAAGTAAAAGACAATACAAGAAGGATTTTCCCTTAAAACGACTCCAAATAAAATTTGGTTTCATTAAAAACGTAGGGGATAATAATTATATTTTTTTTCATAATATTTCTTGATAAAACAAATTTTATATTAGTATGCTTGCATACTAATATCTTTCATGTATATTTGCCTTGAAATTATGCTTGCATAACAATATTTAGCTTTACATTCAAAGAATATTATTTAATGGAGTACAACAATAATCTTAATAGAACTTTGGCGAAATTGCAGTTGTTTCCTGCCTTTATGCGTGGTTTTATGCGGAATTTCGCCATTGGTCGATTCGTAAAGTTTGTTGGTACAGCGGGCATACATTTCGAGAAAATGACTTGTAATGAAGTCGCAGTAACACTTCCAAATAAAAACAAAGTACAAAACCACATTGGGCAAATTCATGCCGCTGCAACCACACTTTTAGCCGAAACAGCTTCGGGAATAGTAGTCGGCATGAATATTCCCGATGATAAACTTCCACTGATGAAAAACCTTTCGGTGAAGTTTATCAAACGTAGCCAAGGTAAACAACGAGCGGAAGCTACCCTAACCGATGAGCAAATAAAGCAAATAAGAGAAACTGACAAGGGCGAAGTAAATGTTACAGTAAAAGTAACCGACGAAACGGAAGAAGAAGTAGTTATAACAGAAATGATTTGGGCGTGGATTTTGAAGAAGAAATAAAAATATGATTTCAGCGGAAGAGAATTTTCAGAATGAGTTTTTAAGACCAATCTTGAAAGAACAAAATGAGTTATTGATTGCAGTTTTTAAGCAATATTTGGTCAAACATAAAGTTGTATTTGAAAAGTATTCGCCCGAAGACCAAGCCAATTACATCGAAAATACCATCAAAAAAGACGCACAATTACGCAATTATTTTGTTGGAATGATAATCGGGAAACTTTCAGTTGAGCAATATAAAAATTATATTTCTGCGGAAACTGAGCTGAATCGTCGAATAATAACGATGCTAGTGAAAAGATTGCAGAGCCAATTATAGTTTTCAACCACTAAGAGACTAAGGTACACTAAGGATTATGACAAAGAAAAGTATAAATCAATTAGCGTATGAAGTTGTTGGGTGTGCCATTGAAGTACACAAGCAGTTAGGAGCAGGTTTATTAGAAAGTATATATGAATCTTGTTTTTGCCATGAATTAAAAAGTAGGGGTTTTAATATTATTAGACAAATGACTGTTCCTGTAATTTATAAAAATATTCAAATCCAAGCCGAACTAAAACTTGATGTTATGGTAAATGACTCCGTAGTTGTCGAACTAAAAGCTGTTGAACAAATACATCCAATTCACCAAGCACAACTTCTTACTTACATGAAGCTACTCAAAAAGCCTAAAGGTTTACTAATAAATTTCCATACAGATAATATCACAAGAAGCATAAAACCCTTCGTAAATGAATATTTTTCAGCATTACCTGATTAACCTTAGTGACCCTTAGTTCCTTAGTGGTAATTATTTTTTTAACCACTAAGGGACTAAGAAACACAAAGAAAATCAAGAAATAAAAAATCAAACACAAAACCATGAATCGTAGTATCAAAAAAGTAGTTGTTTTGGGTGCGGGCATTATGGGTAGCCGTATTGCGTTGCACTTTGCTAATATCGGAGTGGAGGTGCTACTCCTCGACATGGTTCCGAAAGAACCTAACGATGCCGAAAAAGCGAAAGGACAAGACACTTCACACCCTGCTGTTCGCAACAGAATCGTGAGCGAACTTTTCCAAGCTGCCGTAAAGGCAAGCCCTTCGCCAATTTTCAGTCAGAAATCATTGAGCCGAGTAAAACTGGGGAATTTCGATGACGATATGCCAAAAATCGCTGCATACGATTGGATTATCGAGGTAGTTGTTGAACGTCTCGACATCAAGAAAATTATCTACGAAAAAGTTGAGAAATTCCGTAAAGCAGGTACACTTATTACCTCAAATACCTCAGGTATTCCGATTCATTTGATGGCTGAAGGCCGCTCAGAAGACTTCCAGAAACATTTCTGCGGTACTCACTTCTTTAATCCGCCACGTTATTTGCGTTTATTGGAAATCATTCCTACGGATAAAACCGACAAAGGTATCATTGATTTCTTGATGCACTACGGCGATTTATATTTGGGTAAAACAACCGTTTTATGTAAAGATACACCTGCATTTATTGCCAATCGTTTGGGGATTTATGCAATGGTGCAAACCATTAGAGTGGCCGAAGAACTGGGTTTGACCGTTGAAGAAGTTGACAAACTTACCAGCACAGTCGTTGGTCGCCCAAAATCGGGTACTTTCCGCTTATCAGATGTAGTTGGTTTAGATACAACCGTTAATGTTTGTAATAACTTAATTAATGTTTTAGAAACCGACGAATCGAAAGATGCCTTTATTTTGCCACCAACAATGGCCAAATTAATGGAAAACAAATGGCTCGGAGATAAAACAGGTCAAGGTTTCTACAAAAAAACAAAAGACTCAACAGGTAAAACGCTAATTCTTGCTTTAGATTTGAAGAGTTTTGAATACAAACCTTCGGAAAAAGTAAAATTTGCTACGCTCGAAAGCACCAAAAGCATCGACGATTTGAAAAAACGTTTCTCGGTTCTTTTGGCGGGTAAAGACAAAGCGGGTGAGTTTTACCGCAAAACTTTTGCCGATGGTTTCCGCTACGCCACCAACCGTATTCCAGAAATTTCAGACGAATTATATAGAATTGATGCCGCTATTTGCTCAGGTTTTGGCTGGCAAATGGGTATGTTTGAAACTTGGGATGCCATTGGGGTTCGTCCGATGATAAAAATCATGGAAGACCTCAACCTCAAACCAGCGGCTTGGGTGTATGAAATGTTGGAAGCTGGCAATGAGACTTTCTATAAAGTTGAAGCAGGAAAACGTAAATACTACGATATTCCGAGCAAATCGTACAAAGTAATTCCTGGAACAGAATCGTTCATTATTTTGGATAACCTCCGCCAAACCAACGTTATTTGGAAAAACGCAGGTTCAACAATCTTCGATTTGGGTGATGGCATTGCGGGTGTAGAATTCCACTCAAAAATGAATACTTTTGGTGCAGAAGTAGTAGAAGGCTTGAATAAAGCGTATGCCATTGCCGAGAAAGATTTCAGAGGTTTGGTTGTAGGCAATGATTCAAACGAAGCATTTTCGGCTGGTGCAAACTTAGCTTTGCTGTTTATGTTTGCCATCGAGCAAGAATATGACGAAATCAATATGATGATTGCTCAATTCCAACAACTAATGATGCGTGCAAGATATTCTTCAATTCCTGTCGTAACGGCGGCTCATAGCTTGGCCTTGGGTGGCGGCTGCGAACTAAATCTTCATGCCGATAAAGTAGTGGCTCATGCCGAAACCTATATGGGCTTGGTTGAATTAGGCGTTGGTTTGATTCCAGCAGGTGGCGGAACAAAAGAAATGGCTCTACGCTGCTCAGATGCCTATAAAGTTGGCGACCCTGAATTGAACGTTCTTCAAAATGCTTTTATGAATATCGCCCAAGCGAAGGTTTCTACTTCGGCACAGGAGGCATTTGATATGGGTTATTTGAAAAACGATAGAGATAAAATTGTATTGAATCGTAGTCGTTTGATTGCCGAAGCGAAAGAAGAAGCTATCAAGTTGGCCGAAGATGGTTATACGCAACCAAAGCAACGTACTGATATTAAAGTACAAGGAAAAGCAGGAATTGCTCTTTTCAAGGCGGGTATCATGGGTATGTTAATGGGTAAATATATCACCGAACACGATGCGAAAATTGCCGATAAATTGGCCTACGTAATTTCGGGTGGAGATTTGAGTTATCCACAAATGGTTACTGAGCAATATCTCTTAGACTTAGAACGTGAAGCATTCTTATCGCTTTGTGGTGAAAAGAAAACTATGGAGCGTATGCAGGGGCTTTTAAGTGGCGGTAAACCACCGAGAAATTAAGATTAATCTAAAAAGAAAACACAAACATGAACGCATATATAGTAGCTGGCTACCGAAGTGCAGTCGGCAAAGCACCCAAAGGAGTTTTTCGCTTTACTCGCCCCGACGATTTGGCGGCTGATGTAATCAAGCACCTCATGGCACAAGTGCCAAACCTCGACCCCGCTCGTGTCGATGATTTAATTGTAGGAAATGCTGTTCCCGAAGCTGAGCAAGGTATGCAAATGGCTCGTTATATTTCACTTTTGTCGCTGGGCAAGAGTGTAGCGGGCGTAACCGTAAACCGTTATTGTGGCTCGGGCGTTGAGACAATCGCAATGGCTGCTGCAAAAATTAGTGCAGGAATGGCCGATTGTATAGTGGCTGGCGGAACTGAATCTATGTCGATGGTACCAACAACTGGTTGGAAAATGGCATTGAATTATGGTTTAGCCTCGCACCACCCAGACTATTACATTGGAATGGGACTTACAGCCGAACAAGTGGCACAACAATTCAGTATCGGTCGTGAAGAGCAAGATATTTTCTCGTACAATTCACACCAAAAAGCATTGGCTGCTCAAGCCGCTGGTAAATTCGATGCGGAAATTGTGCCGATTACAGTAAAAGAAACGTATTTCGACGAAGCCACTGGCAAGAAGAAAAACAAAGAATATACCGTAACCAAAGACGAAGGCCCACGTGCCGATACAAGCGTTGAAGCGTTAGCAAAACTTCGTCCAGTTTTCTCAATGGGTGGAAGTGTAACGGCTGGTAACTCTTCTCAAACCTCTGACGGTGCGGCTTTCGTAATCGTGATGTCGGAAAGAATGGTGAACGAATTGGGCATTAAGCCAATCGCTCGCATGATGGCTTATGCCTCAGCGGGTGTCGAACCACGCATCATGGGAATTGGCCCCGTTGCAGCCATTCCGATTGCCTTGAAACAAGCGGGTTTGAAGCAAGATGATATTGATGTTATTGAATTGAACGAAGCTTTTGCGGCTCAATCTTTAGCGGTTATCAAAGAATTAGGCTTAGATATGAGCAAAATTAACCCCAATGGCGGAGCAATCGCTCTCGGGCATGCTCTCGGTTCAACTGGTGGACGTTTGACTGTGCAAGTTCTGAACGAACTTCGTCGCCAAAACAAAAAATATGGTATGGTTACGGCCTGTGTGGGTGGTGGCCAAGGCGTAGCGGGTATTTATGAACTACTCTAAAACCGCCCCAAGCCCCCCAATCCCTAAAGGGGAGTTTCTGTTTCTATATAAAAAAGGTCTTGTTTCATTTTGAAACAAGACCTTTTTCATTTCGTCGAATAAAAACTCCCCTTTAAAGGTTAGGGATTTCTCATAAATTTTCTACATTTGCTTTTAATAAGTGTTTTTTTGACACCTAAAAATTTTCTTCTTTATTCAATCTTTTATAATCAAAACTATGAAACAAGTTTTCGCACGAAACACAATGTTATTTTTGATGGCATTGGTTTTCTCTATTTCTTCTTTTGCTCAAGGGCAATTCAGGGTTTTACTTTTCTCGAAAACAGATGGATTCCACCACGAATCTATCAATGAAGGTGTAACAGCCATTAAAAAATTGGCTGAGCGACATACTTTTAGCGTCGATTGGCAGGAAAATGCTTCAGTTTTTAATGATAAAGCTTTAGAAAGATACCAAGCGGTGATTTTTCTGAATACTACTGGCAATATCTTGAATGAAGAACAACAAGCTGCTATGGAAAAATTTATCAAAGCTGGAAAAGGTTTTGTAGGTATCCACAGTGCGAGCGATACCGAATATGATTGGCCTTGGTACGGAAAATTAGTTGGAAATTATTTCAAGATTCATCCAGCACAACAAACAGCTTATTTGAAAGTGGAAGATAGTAATTTTCCAGGAATGGAGCGTTTCCCTAAAAAATTACTTTGGACAGATGAATGGTATGAGTTTAAGACTCCTTCTCCTGCTAATGACTTGAAGGTTTTGGTTTCGATTGATGAAAAATCATATAATCCAAACACAAAATGGGGCGATAACGAAGGAAAAGGCATGGGTTTCCACCCAATTTCATGGTATCATACTTATGATGGTGGTCGTGCTTTTTATACGGCTCTTGGCCATATTCCATTGGTTTTCAGCGACCAAACATTCCTTGACCATTTGTATGGCGGCATTTATTGGGCTTCTACTGGTAAAGGTCTGTAATTTTATCAATATAATTGAAGCGGGGTAGCCCCTGTGATTAAGGATTGGCAATTGAAGAGTGTAGAATATTTTTACTACAAAGCATCTACAATCATCAATCCTTAATCATCAAACTTTAATTAAAAACCTTCAAAATTCGGTCATTATCATCGCTTCATTTCTTTCTCAATACTTTCTCGATAAGTAAAAAAATCCACTTGCAGCGTGTGTCGTGGAGTTTGTTTGTAGCGTTTAGCGAGTTTCTGTTTCTCTTCTTCGATAGATTTTAGCATCACTTCTTTTGACGGCAATTTGCTTTCACCTTTAATAATTTTTGCCACCCATTTGGCTTGGATTTCGGCCAAAGGCATGATTGCTCCCAAAGGCTGAATCAATGCTAAAAAGAATAAATTTTTATAATCGGGGTGAATGACTTTTTTGTACAGTCGAATATCATTGGTTTCTTCTACATCAAATTCGGCATAATGTTTCAAGAATGGAAACGTAACTTTATAGCCTGTTGCGTAAATAATCATATCGAAATCTTGTTCTGTTCCATCTTCAAAAACTACCGTTTTTCCATTAAATTGTTTGATATTGGGTTTAAACTTTATCAAACCACGCCCCGAAAGGTTTAACAAATCTTGCGAAAGTGTTGGGTGTTCGCTCAAAACTGGGCGGTTGGGTTTCGGAACGCCATAATCTTCTTGTTTGCCACGAGCCAGCCAAAGTGTTGTGTTGAGCAAAAATCGTTGTAACCAAAGAGGAAATTTGGCGGTCAGTGGATTCGCCAAATTATCGAAAGGAATACTCCAAATCCAGTTAGGTGTTATGTATGCTCCACTTCGGGTTGAAATCACGACTTTTCCTGTGTGCAGGCGAGCGGCTTCGCACGCAATATCAACGGCAGAATTACCAATTCCTACAACTAAAATATTTTTATTTTGTACTTGTTCGGCTTCACGGTAATAATGTGAATGAAGGATTTCGCCAGTAAATTCCCCGTTAAAGGCAGGAGTCGGGAAACGTGGATTCCAATGATGTCCGTTAGCTACGATAACGTATTGATAATCATATGATTGTCGATTATCAAGCGTAACATTATATGTTCCGTCAGCATTTCTTACCACATCAACTACGGCCGTATTGAAAGTAATATTTTCACGTAATTTAAAATGCTCAACATAGTTTTCAAAATACTCGATAATATCAGAATGGTGCGGAAACATGGGGTAATCGTCGGGCATTGGAAAATCGGAATAAGCCATTACATTTCGATTCGTATTAATGTGTAAGCTTTTGTAGGCCGATGACACCCCATTATCGTTATTATATCGCCAAACACCCCCAATTTTTGAGCCTTTTTCAAAGCAATCAAACGAAATTCCTTTTTCTTTTAGGGCTTTTGCGGCAGTAATTCCAGAAGAACCCGCCCCGATGATGCACACTTGTTTCATAGCAGTTTTAGAGAAATTTAATAAAGAATCAGGGTTTTTATTGTTAAAATTAAACAATTTATTTAAAAAAATAATACCATAAATGCTTTAAAGGCAATAATATATTCTTGATAAATCGCACAAAAAGAAACGGCATTGAAAATATTTTCAGTGCCGTTTCTTTTATAGTCTACAAAAGAGGATTTTAGTAACTATTTATTTTAATCAGATAATAGAGTCACTTACTTGTATCAAAAAAATAGTAAATGAAAAAATAATATTTAAGATAATGCCCCAACATTGCTATGTTTCATATAATGATTTGCTGCTTTATAATAGACTTCTCCATCATTTAAAAATAATGTAATATCTCCATTCATTAAGAGAAACTGTATAAACGATGAAGGAGAAGAATTTAAGTCTTCAAAAGAACTATTTATTAGTTTTCTTTCAGATATTCCATTTTCATTTTCTATTATAAAAGTAAGAATTTTGTTTGTTAGAAAAGCAAATTGTTGGTTCATGAGTTTTGAGATTTATATAGTTTGAAAATTAGTTAATGTGTGTAAATATTTTTCTTTCTTGCTCCTTGAAACTTTAGAAAGTGGAATATTTGTGATAAGCGTATTTTTTTGAACTAAAATCATTTGTATTAAAATTTCAGTAAGACACTCAAAAGTTTTAATTTTACATATTTCAATATCACCTTCACTGCTTTTAATATTCTCTTTGACAAAGCAGAAAAAATGTTGAAAGGAATACATAGGCACTTGTTCAAATAACTTCATATAAGGCGAAAGCTCAACGCATGCCTTTGGTACTCCTTTAGATAAAATTGCGGTTTTTTTATCAATTACACGAGGCTTAAGAGATTTGTAAACGAGTATAATACCATTTTCTTTCAAATCATTCCTTAATTTACTAATATTTTTCTGTATCTCTCTTTTAAATTGAATTGTTTGAGAGAATAAAAACCTAAATTTCTGTATGTTTGTCTCATTTTCTGGAGATATACTTAAGCCTTGTCTAATTTGAAAAACTTCTTGAAAAAACGCATTTATTTCAGGACGTTCTTTTTGTAGATACAAATAATAGTTTTCTAAATACTCATCTACATCACTTTGCTTTTTCAACAATGATATAATGTTTTCTGTTCTTCTAAAAAGAAAGGTACTACAAAGTAAATGTATTCTCTTATAATCTTCGTTAGTTGCTACTTTATCATGCAAATAGTGCCTGACCTTTTGTAGTAACCCCCTAAGCCAATAATCATCATAATATTCAAATCTTAGTATTTTATCATTCTCTCTTTTCAAACCAAAGATTTTTTTTTCACCATTTACATAAGTATAAAAATAATATTCCTCTAAGATTTTACATAACCCTTCATCTGACTTATCCATCATACTTAATAACTCAATAATTATTTCTTCTAATATGCCATCAAACCGAGCAACATTATGATGAAAATATATGTATTCATAGCATAAATATCTTGCATGGAAAAATTGTTCTAAACTTGATAATGCTTTATCGGAAACATATACTTTATAAAACCCCTCAGTTTTTGATTTATAAATCACAATATTGTTTAGAATGCGATTATAATCAAAAGAAACGTTTATTCCAGATACACGTGCATCTCGTAAGGTATAGTCAAGTCTATCTGCGTCTAAATCCGAGCTTATTATTGAATGCAAGCAACCTAATATTCTATCTTTTAAATCAACTTCTGCCCCCCCATTGTATGCAAAAATTTTTACTGATAACTCAAAAATATACCTGGTGATTAATGTAGATTTAGAAAAACCACCTTCATGAGATGACCCTTGTAATAATTCTTTAACTTTACTTAATATTTGAATACCTAATAACTCATGAATTGCCCCGTCTGCTAATAATTTTTTTGTATCAATATCATTGATTTTAGAGTCTTGACTTAAAATTGCTTCAATACAATCATCTTTTATATTACTTGATATTGTTTTATCATAACGCTCATCATAATTAACTAAAGCATATTCAAATAGATGACTATATGGTAAATGCCCTATATCATGTATAAGGCATGCTATTCTGACGGTTTGCCATAGAAAATTGGAGATAAACAAGTCATCATCATTTTTTTCAGTTAATGAGGCTACATTTATTTTACAAATATTCCCAAATTGAAGAAGCCACTCACTACGAACTTCCTCATAAGAAAATTCTTTTGTTCTAAAAAAATCAGATAAAAAAGACTTTGAGTCGTTCAAAAAAGATTCGGCTATTTGAGGACTACTATTTTGTATGGCACTTAGAAACATTTTTCCACCTAAGTGCATTACTCCCATAGAATGACTAAAACGACTTAGCTGATTTGAAGGATAAGTCATGTAAGCTGCTGAATTTTGAGAGATAAACCTCAATCGCTGAAAAGTTGGAGTATCAATTACATGCTTTTCTATTGGTGTGATGTATATGTAATCATAAATGATATCTCTAACGGGTTGTAGTTTTTTTTCAGGATTTATCATAACAGCATATTTAGAAGCAAAAGTCAATTTCAAACTAAATTATATAAAATAATAGTATTATTCAAATTTAGTCTAAAAAGTTTTCATTCTAAGAACTGTAATGTAGGAACAAACAAGCTTTAGAGGTCAAAAGAAACGTAGAATTACTCTTGTAATTCTACGTTTGAGACTTTAGTATTTAATAACTTAAATGCCTGTGTAGTTAAAAGGCGAAATGCGTCGAAGTTCGTATTTTACTTTTTCGCTTACATCAAGGGTATCGATAAATTCTTTGATGCGTTTTTCGGTAATTTTCTCATTTTTGCGAGTCAATTCTTTCAATGCCTCATAAGGTTTCGGGAAACCTTCACGACGAAGGACTGTCTGAATACCTTCGGCCACAACCGCCCAATTTTCTTCCAAATGGTGGTCGATTGCTTCTTGGTTGAGTTCGAGTTTATTCATCCCTTTTAGCAAAGAATTTAAGGCAATCACTGTATGACCAATCGGCACGCCCAAGTTTCTCAAAACAGTCGAATCTGTCAAGTCTCTTTGTAGGCGAGAAATTGGCAATTTTGCCGAAAAATGTTCAAAAAGAGCATTAGCAACGCCTAAGTTTCCTTCCGCATTTTCAAAGTCAATTGGGTTTACTTTATGCGGCATTGCCGACGAACCGATTTCGCCCGCTTTGATTTTTTGCTTGAAATAACCCATCGAAACATACGACCATACATCACGAGAAAAATCAATCAAAATTGTATTGAGGCGTTTGAGGGCATCAAACATGGCTGCCAGCATATCGTAATGCTCAATTTGTGTCGTTTTTTGGCTGCGAGAAAGTCCGAGCCAATCATTAACGAAACTATTGCCAAACGTCACCCAATCGGTTTGTGGATAAGCTACATTATGAGCATTGAAATTACCCGTTGCTCCACCAAATTTGGCGGCATAAGGCACAGCATTGAGCATTTCGAGTTGTTTTTCGATTCTTTCACAAAAAACCAATAATTCTTTGCCCAGACGTGTAGGCGAAGCTGGTTGTCCGTGCGTGTGTGCGAGTAGAGCAATGTCTTTCCATTGTTCGGCCAATTCGTGCAATTTTGCCAAAACTTGCTGAAAAGCAGGCACAACTTCTATGACCATCGCTTCTTTCAGCGATAACGGAATGGCAGTATTATTGACATCCTGAGAAGTGAGTCCGAAGTGAATAAATTCTGAGTGTTGTCCAATTCCGAGAACCTCGAAAGCATCTTTAATAAAATACTCCACAGCTTTTACATCATGATTGGTTATCTTTTCGGTTTCTTTGATTTTTAGGGCATCTTCTTCCGAAAAATTTTCATAAATGGCCCGAAGATTTTTATACAGATTTTTATCAAACCCTTCGAGTTGAGGCAAAGGAAGTTCACAAAGAGCAATAAAATATTCTATTTCAACCCTGACTCGGTAGTGAATGAGTCCGAATTCAGAAAAATATTTAGCAAGATTTTCAATTTGTCGGCGGTAACGACCATCAACAGGAGAAATAGCGGTAAGAGAATTCAAAAGCATAATTTTCAAGTAAAATCTTTGGAAATTGAGAGTTTGGAAGATGAAAATTGGATTTGGTTGATTGAAATCTTTTTGAAAAAGCCTCTTTAGCTCCCCGCCAGCACCCAACATCGCACCTCCAACATCGAAATTCAAAGCACAAAGTTAAACCTATTGTGTGTTCTGACAAAATAAATTAACTTGCCAAACATTTTCAACCCTATAACAAATAAAACCTCAATGCAAACTTCAAACTTTATTGGTGAATTATTGGGTACGCTTGTACTTATTCTACTCGGCGACGGTGTTGTTGCTAATATTCTTTTAAAAGGTTCAAAAGGCGAAAATGGCGGCTGGATAGTCGTTACAGCAGCTTGGGGATTTGCAGTCATGTGCGGTGTATTCATCGCTCAAAAATTTGGTAGCCCCGATGCCCATCTCAACCCTGCCATTACGATTGCAATGGCCGTAAAATCAGGCGATTGGTCGAATGTTGCTCCGTTTATTACCGCTCAAATGATTGGTGCTTTTTTGGGTGCTACCCTCGTTTGGCTCGTCTATCTGCCACATTGGGCAATTACCGAAGACAAAGGAGCAAAACTGGGTGTTTTTGCCACCGCTCCTGCCATCAGAAATACTACGGGCAATCTTATTTCCGAAATCATTGGTACAATCGTATTAATTGTTGTTTCGAGTTCGTTTACTGCCGATTTACCAAATGGCTTTGCTCCTTATTTGGTTGGTATGTTGGTTTGGTCAATCGGCTTATCATTGGGAGGTCCGACTGGTTACGCTATCAATCCTGCCCGTGATTTAGGTCCACGTATTGCTCATGCAGTTTTGCCGATTTCGGGTAAAGGTTCAAGCGATTGGAACTACGCTTGGATTCCAGTTGTAGGCCCAATCATAGGGGGTATTTTGGCTGTACTTTTCTTAAATGTGTTTAACTTTTGAACTATTTTTTAACTACCCATTGTATAAACTCCATCAGCATGAAACGATTACTCATTCTTTTTTTATGTTTTGCCACGGCTGTTAAGGGACAAAATACATACAGTATTATTCCGCAACCCGATACACTCATAGCCAAAAGTGGCACATTCGTAATTAATAGCGAAACTCGAATTATTTTACAAAGCAATGACGCCCAAACGGCTGCAGTTGCTAAACTTTTTTCGAGTCAGGTATCGCTTACAACGGGAATGAAACTTTTTACGGAGGTTTCTCTACCAAAAGTACCAAGAATTGACCCAAAAACAAAAAAAGCAACTCCTGTTCCGCCAATTACAAATGCTATTTTATTTGCAAAATCAACTCAATCAATGCCCGAAGATGGCTATGAACTTTCGATTGAATCAAATCTTGTGACCGTTACGGCAAGTGCTTCGCAAGGATACTTTTATGCTCTTCAAACTTTGTTTCAGTTGCTTCCTGCCGAAATTTATAGTTCGAGCAAAGTCAATGGTTTAGAATTAAAAATGCCTTGTGTAAGTATTGTCGATAAACCACGGTATCAACATCGAGGCTACATGCTTGATGTGGGTCGTCATTTTATGCCGCTTTCTTTCGTAAAAAAAACAATTGATTTATTGGCAATGCACAAAATGAATATTTTGCATTGGCACTTAACCGAAGACCAAGGTTGGAGGATTGAAATTTTGAAATATCCTCGACTTACGCAAGTCGGCTCGGTACGTTCTGAGACTATCGAAGGAAAATTGGCTTATAATCAACCATTAAAGTTTGATGGAAAAGAGCATTCGGGGTTTTATACACAAGATGAAATCAGAGAAGTTGTAAAATATGCCCAAGACCGATATGTAACGATTATTCCTGAAATCGAAATGCCTGGACATGCTTTGGCAGCATTAGCGGCTTATCCAGAATTAGGTTGTACGGGCGGGCCTTATGGTGTAGCCAAAATTTGGGGAGTAATCGAAGACGTTTATTGCCCTACCGAAAAAACTTTTAGCTTTATTGAAGATGTACTGACCGAAGTGATGGACTTGTTTCCGAGTAAATACATCCATATCGGTGGCGACGAATGTCCGAAAATTACGTGGCAAAGAAGTAAATTCTGTCAAGATTTGATGAAAGCTCAAGGTTTAAAAGATGAACATGAACTTCAAAGTTATTTTATTAAACGAATTGATAAGTTTTTGACCTCAAAAGGTAGAAAAATCATGGGTTGGGACGAGATTTTGGAAGGTGGACTTTCACCAAACGCTACCGTGATGTCGTGGCGAGGTGTGCAAGGGGGAATTGAAGCAGCCAAACAAAAACACGATGTCGTAATGACACCAAACTCATACGTTTATATTGATTATTACCAATCTCACCCAGTCACTGAGCCATTGGGAATTGGTGGTTTCTTGACGTTGGAAAAAGTTTATTCCTACGAACCAACACCATCAGAACTAAAGCCAGAAGAAACGAAACATATTTTGGGTGCTCAAGTGAATCTTTGGACAGAATACATTGCCACGCCCGAACACGCCGAATACATGACTTTCCCTCGTGCGTGTGCTTTATCGGAAGTGACTTGGACACCTTCTGCTAATAAGAACTTTGCAGATTTTAGTCGTAGATTAGAAACACATTTCAAACGATTAGATGTATTGAATGTAAACTACGCCAAAAGTATTTTTGATGTAAAAGAAACTGCAACACCCAATAAAAGTACCCAAACAGTTGAGGTAAAACTGGAGCCTTATATACCTGATGCACAGGTGCGTTACTCACTCGATTTCTCGAAACCGACGAGCAACTCCCCCATTTTTATACCACAAACCTTCAATAAATTGACTACTGTAAGAGCAGCAATTTTCAGAAATGGCCAGCAGATTGGTAAGGAGTTTATAAAGACTTATAGAATGCCCGATAAATAGTTTTGAATGAGTGAATGATAGAATGAGCGACTAAACTCATTGAATATCAAACAACAAAATCTTGTACATAGCTTAACTAAGATTCTATCATTCACTCATTCTATCATTGAAAATTAATTTTATTCCTCTCCCAAAAACGGATACTTATAATCGGTTGGTGAAACGAACGTTTCTTTGATTGTGCGTGGCTGCACCCAACGATAAAGATTCAAAATCGACCCTGCTTTATCGTTTGTTCCCGAAGCCCTTGCACCGCCAAATGGCTGCTGACCAACCACTGCACCCGTTGGTTTATCGTTGATATAAAAATTTCCTGCCGAATTAACCAATTTTTTCATAGCCAAATCAATGGCATATCTATCTTGCGAGAATATAGCACCCGTAAGAGCATAAGGTGAAGTTGCATCAACCAACTCGAGGGTTTTCTCGAAATCTTGTGGTTCGTAAACGTAGATTGTTAGTACGGGTCCGAAGATTTCTTCACACATGGTTGTGTAACTTGGGTCGGTTGTTAATAAAACCGTTGGCTCGATGAAATACCCTTTCGATTTATCGTAGTTTCCGCCTGCAATTACCGTAATTTTATCACTCTTCTTGGCATTATCAATGTATCCTGCAATTTTATCGAAAGCACGTTCGTCAATAACAGCATTCACAAAATTTGAGAAATCTTCTGTACCACCGATTTTGATTTCTTTCAAATCAGCAATGAGTTGTTCTTTTACGGCTGGCCATAAGTTTGATGGAATGTAGGCACGAGAAGCCGCCGAACATTTTTGTCCTTGGTACTCAAACGCTCCACGAACCAAACCCGTTGTTAAAGCCTTTACATCGGCCGACTCGTGAGCCACCACGAAGTCTTTTCCACCCGTTTCTCCCACAATACGTGGATAAGTTTTGTATTTTGAGATATTTTGTCCGATTGTCTGCCAAATTGTTTGGAAAACTTTGGTGCTACCCGTAAAGTGAATTCCTGCAAAATCGGCGTGTTTGAAAATAATATCGCCAGCTACTGGGCCATCCACATAAATCAAATTAATTACGCCATCAGGCAAGCCTGCCTCACGCAAAACTTCCATGATTACATTGGCCGAATAAATTTGCGGATATGCTGGTTTCCAAACAGTTACGTTACCCATCATGGCTACGCACGCAGGAAGATTACCCGCAATGGCCGTAAAATTAAATGGCGTAAGAGCAAAAACGAATCCCTCAAGTGGACGATACTCTACACGATTCCACAAACCACGCACTGACTCTGGCTGACCAGCGTAAATTTGCTGCATAAAATAAGCATTGAAACGCAAAAAGTCGATAAACTCACAAGCAGAGTCGATTTCGGCTTGGTAAGCATTTTTCGACTGCCCGAGCATCGTGGCGGCATTGATTTTTGCACGATAAGGGCCAGCCAAAAGGTCGGCAGCTTTCAAGAAAATACTCGCACGGTGTTCCCACGAAAGATTTGCCCAGTTTTCACGAGCAGCCAAAGCGGCATCAATCGCTTTGTGTACGTGCGAGGCATCGCCCTCGCTGGCATAACCCAAGATATGTTGGTGGTCGTGCGGAGGCGAAAGTTTGATTTTATTATCGGTATGTATAAGTTCAGAGCCAATGTACATCGGAACTTCGATGACTTTTGAGCGAGCTTCGGAAATTGCTTTTTTAAGAGCGATTTTCTCAGCAGAACCTGCTGCATAATTTAAAACAGGCTCATTGATAGGCGATGGAACTTTAAAAAAGGCGTTGTTCATTGTTGATGAAGTTTTTGTTGATTTTCGAGGGCGAAATTAGTGAAAAGATTTGAATTTATTGGTAGAAAGGCTTCGTACAACATCTTTACATTTATGTTTTCCTACTTTCTTTTATTTTTTCATTTCCGATTTATATTCCCTCGGACTAACACCTTTCAACTGCTTAAAAGTTTTATTAAAGTGCGAAATGTTATTGAAACCCACTTCAAAACAAATATCTGCTATGGGTTTGTTTTCAAATAACAAACGGCAGGCTTGATTGATTCGGTATTCGTTTACAAAATCGGTATAAGTAATATGTGAAATTTTCTTGAAATATCGACAAAAGGAGGGAACGGTCAGGTTTGCTAAATCGGCAACTACTTGAATATCAATACTTTTTTGGTAATTCTGCTCCACGAATTCATAAACTCGGTTGATGCGGTCTTCGTCTTTATGATTAAAGTCAAAACGTTTGTCAGCAGCATTAAGTACCGAAAATTCGGTGGTTGTGGCAAGTGTATGAAAAATATTTAGTAGCTCTACGAGTCTTTCGAAATGCGAAAGTGTAAGCATTTTTTGTAGTTTAGTTGCTACAATCTTTCGGGCTTTTCCTTGAAACGAAAGACCCTGTTTTGCTCGTTCAAACAACTCTCGAATATGCTGTAATTCAGGTTTTTGTATGAATTCTTCACCCAAAAAATCTTTGCGAAGTTGCACCACAATTTCTTCATGTTCGCCAATGACCCCGTAGCCAAAGCCTGTGTGTGGAAGGTCAGGACCAATGAAAACCAATTCTCCTTCTTCGTAGTTTTTAAGATGTTCGCCGATGTGAAGTTTACCTGAGCCTTTTCTGACAAAAACAATCTCGTATTCGGGGTGATAATGCCAAAAATAGCGGTCATTTTCTGACTTCCAGTGAATCAGACGAAATGAGCTACCTGTATCGGGTGAGATTTTTTCGTATTCTACTTTCATGCCTTATTATCATTATACATCAAACAAATCTACATATAATGTTAATAAAGCACAAGTATTAGATAATGATGGAGTAGTTTTTTTAGAGGATTTCTACCAATTTTGCATCAGAAAAGAATTGATTACCTTTCTGAGACACTCAGAAATACTTTTACCTATAACGAGTTTTTGAGCGAAGCCATTGGCCTCGCTCATTTTTTATGCTTGCTTCAAAAATTCTATCATTTTTGCTACGGCTAAACCTCGGTGGCTGATTGGATTTTTTTCTTCCATTGTCATTTCAGCAAAAGTGCGGTCGTAGCCTTCGGGTACGAAAATGGGGTCGTAGCCAAAGCCTTTTTCACCATGTCTTTCGTGTGTGATTTTTCCACGAATTATTCCCTCAAAAAAATGAGGCTTCCCATCAATTAGCAATGTAATTACGCTTCTGAATTGAGCAGCACGATTTTCTATACCTTCGAGGGTTTGGAGTAGTTTTTCAATATTTTTTGCGTGATTTCCATGTTCGCCAGCGTAGCGTGCCGAGAAAACCCCAGGCTCACCATTGAGTGCATCCACTTCTAAACCCGAATCGTCGGCAATGCAATCTATTTGAAAACGTTCCCAAACATATATCGCTTTTTGTAGTGAGTTACCATCGAACGTGTCAGCAGTTTCAGGAATATCATCAAAACAACCGATTTCGTTGAGGGTTTGAAGTTGAAATTTTTCACCCAAAAGAGCTTGTAATTCTTCTACTTTATGGGCATTATTTGTGGCAAGACAGAGTTTCATAATTTTGGAGTTTTGAATTAATTTTTTACCACGGAGATTCACTGAGTAAAACCACAGAGTTGCACGAAGTTATTTTTCAATCGTGCAACTCTGTAATAAATAATACCGAAAATTTACGCCACCGCCATAGCACCTTCTTTCATTTTTTCGGCATTATCGGCCATGCGAAGTTGCTCAATGAAACCTCCGATTTCGCCTTCCATCACGGTTGGAAGATTATAAACGGTATATCCAATACGGTGGTCAGTTACACGGCTTTGGGCATAATTGTAAGTTCTGATTTTATCTGAACGGTCGCCGTTTCCTACCAAACCTTTTCGTTCGGCCGAAATAGCTTCGTTGTGCTTGGCCATTTCCATTTCGTAAAGCCTCGAACGCAAAACAGAAAGTGCTTTTTCACGGTTTTTGATTTGCGAACGCTCATCTTGACACGAAACCGTAACGCCCGTAGGAATATGCACCATACGAACGGCCGAGTAAGTGGTGTTTACTGACTGTCCACCCGCACCCGAAGAACAGAAAGTATCAACCCTTACATCATTCATATTGATGGTTAAATCAACTTCATCGGCTTCGGGAAGAGCGGCTACCGTAGCAGCCGATGTATGCACACGCCCCTGAGACTCGGTGGCAGGTACACGCTGCACACGATGCACACCCGACTCGTATTTGAGTTTTCCGTAAACATCTTCGCCTTCTACTTGCACTACAATTTCTTTATAACCGCCCGCCGTACCTTCGTTATGGTCGAGGAGAGTCATTCTCCAACCTTGTTTTTCGATAAAACGTTGGTACATTCTGAATAAATCTCCTGCAAAGATTGAGGCTTCGTCACCGCCCGTTCCTGCTCTGATTTCAAGGATTACGTTTTTGCTATCGTTCGGGTCTTTCGGGATAAGCATTTCTTTCAAAACTGCCTCCATTTCGTCACGTTGCGGCATCAAAGCATCTAACTCTTCTTTTGCCATCTCACGCATATCTTCGTCCTTTTCGTTGGCAATAATATCTTTTGCACCTTCAATGTTTGAAAGTATATTTTTATAAACCTTCAGTTGATTGACGATTTTCTCTAAATCTTTGTATTCTTTACTCAAACGAGTAAACTTCGTCATATCAGACACGATTTCGGGCATCGTCATCTGCTGCGAAACTTCTTCGTAGCGTTCTCTTATGGCTTCTAATTGCTCTAACATATAATTAGTTATTTATTACTTTTTATTTAAAACTGGTGTTTTGTGAATTTTTTCTGCTCGGAAGAATGTCCAATTTGGACTTTTCTACATGCTTAACAAAAAAACGTGGCACATCCCATTATCGTTCATAATAAGATGTGCCACGTTTAAGTAATTTCTCTAATATCCTTTTTTACACTGAGACAAAACTGCTTGATTGAGCTTAATATAGGCATCATCGCCCGCTTTTTTTGCTAACTCCATAGATTTTTGTGCATTCGGTATGGCTACTTCACAGTTATTTTGCTTGGCTGCAATGCGTGCCACGAGTTGGTATGTCCAATATTCTTTTTCTTTCTCGATAACTTTATTAGCCCACGCCAATGCTTGGTCGAGTTTTACACCTTTTTGGTAATAAAAATCAGCCGCCGAGAAATAGGTATCGGTTGTGGCATCGGGTTTTGCAGTTTTTTCGGCAATTTCGGCCATTATTTTTTCATCCACACCTCGTTGTTCGATTCTAAATCGTACTTCGGTACTTTCCCATTTAATGGAAAGATTGGTGGTGGTTGGAGTAAATTCCACAAAATCAATCGTCATTTTCTCCGTAAATTCTTGTGGTTGAATGGGTTGAACGTTGAAACGAATCACGTCTTTGTTAATATCGTAGCCATACGAACCCCATTGTTTATCATCACGATTAAAGATAATCGTCCATTCGTTTTTACCTGGAATCGTATAAAGTCCGTAGCTTCCTGCTTTCATTACAGCTCCATGCACATATACTTCGTCATCGAATTTGATAGAGGTAATTTTATTCGCACCCGTACGCCATACCTTTCCGTAAGGTACTAAATCACCAAAAATTTTGCGTCCTTTTACCGATGGTCGGCTATAATCAATTGTAATTTTTGTGAGGCCAAGCGTCTGCGAAAGTGTCGTTGACGGACTCGCTGCTGGCGTGTTTATTTGTGCAAAAGTCGTTGATGATGCTAAAATTATAAACAGCAAATTTTTAAAAAAATGGTTCATTTTTTTGAGGGTTAGTAATTTGGCATAAAGTTACGCTATATCTTTTGTTGTTTGAGGTTTTTGAATGACTTTTTGCGATTTATGAGTGAAAAATAGGGTTTCTAATGAATTATTGAATTAAATAAAAACAATTTTTTCTTTTCAAAGTACTATAATAGATATATCTTGCAAAGACCAAATAACCTGTCAGAAACCATGTTTAACTTATCAACAGTCTTAGAACATCACGCTCGCAACTCCTCCAGTAAAGAGGCTTTAATATTTGCCGATAAACGAATTACGTTTGCTCAACTTGATGCCGCAGCCAATCAGATTGCCAATGGGCTTGCTTCACTTGGCATTGGCTACGGTGATAAAGTGGCTCTTACTTGCCCGAATTTACCCTACTTTCCGATGATTTACTTCGGAATCTTGAAAACAGGTGCATCGGTTGTGCCATTGAGTGTATTGCTGAAACGCCAAGAAATTGCTTATCATTTGCAAGATTCTGATGCGAAAGCCTATTTTTGTTTCGTTGGTACACCCGAAATGCCAATGGGACAAGAAGGACATGCTGGCTTTGAAATGACCGATTCATGCGAGCATTTTTTCATGATTACACCTGCGTTTACTGATGCGTCGCCGATTGAAGGAACGAAAACAATGGGAATGCTGATGGCGGGAAAATCGCCCGTTTTTCAGAGTTATTTTACTTCCCCCGATGATACTGCCGTAATTATTTATACTTCTGGTACAACTGGCCGACCAAAAGGTGCGGAACTTACGCACTCAAACATTTTCTTGAATGCTAATCTGAGCAAAGATTTACAGGATTTGAACTATAATGATAAAACAATGCTGGTTTTGCCACTTTTCCACATTTTCGGGCAAGTGGTGTGCATGATTGCTAGTATTTATCGAGGCTCAACGGCCGTGCTTTTGCCGAGATTCGATGCCGAAATGGTACTTTCATTGATTCAGAATGAAAAAATTACACACTTTGCTGGTGTACCAACAATGTATTGGGGACTTTTGAGTTATCCAGAAGCCAATAAATTCGATTCAAGTTCGTTGCGAGTTTGCTTATCGGGCGGGGCAGCTTTACCTGTGCAGGTGCTAAAAGATTTTGAAGCAAAATATAATGTTGCCATTTTGGAAGGCTATGGGATGTCGGAAGGTTCGCCAGTAGTTACATTTAATCACCCAGACCGTGTGCGTAAGCCAGGTTCCGTCGGAACGCCAGTTTGGGGTGTAGAGGTTTGTATAAAAGATGAAAACGGCCATGAACTCGGAGCAAACGAAAAAGGTGAATTGTGCTACCGTGGGCATAACGTAACGAAAGGTTATTACAAACGCCCCGATGCTACGGCCGAGAGTATCAAAAATGGTTGGCTGCACTCAGGCGATATTGCCATCAGAGACGACGACGGTTATTATTTCATCGTTGACCGCACCAAAGACATGATTATTCGTGGTGGTTTCAATGTATATCCAAGAGAAGTAGAAGAAGTGATGATACAACATTCTGCCATTTCGATGGTGGCTGTAATTGGCGTACCAAGCGACGAATATGGCGAAGAAATAAAGGCTTGTGTGGTATTAAAACCCGATACTCAAATAACAGAACAAGAATTGATTACTTGGACGAAAGAACGCATCGCATCCTATAAATATCCTCGTGTGTTAGAGTTTATGAGTAGCCTACCGATGGGAGCTTCAGGGAAGATTTTGAAAAGGGAGTTGAGAGGGCAATAATGTTATAAAAAGGAAGCCTTCGCTCAAAGCGAAGACTTCCTTAACATTTATATTCTTATATATTCTTAATACTTAAACGGTTTTCCACCAGCCATTACTTCTTGTGTTTTTTCATCGAAAGTAACTTTCATACCTGTACGGTAAGCGGCTGTTGCCATAATATTAGCAATTGAGTGCGAATAACCTGCTTCAATCGGAGCATTTGGCGTTTTACGGCTACGCACACATTCCATCCAGTTTTTGATGTGGTTGAATGTCAACGGGTCATTACCAGTATTTGCATCGCTTGCTACTTTATCACCTTGTAAGGTCATTTTTGGCAATAAATTAGCTTTCATTCCCATTGTTTTTGCGTGTCCTTCTGTCAAACCACCCGTTGACGAAATTTCGTTAGTATCCAAATTAATCATACCACCGTTCGAGTAGTATAATTCTTTGGTATCACCTGCCGAGTTTGAGAAACGAGAGGTAAATTGTACTTGGAAACCTGTTTTTGGGTCGTTGGCTGGGCCGTAATCAAACACAACTGTCATTGTATCAGCATTCGTGCGACCATCTTTCCATTGATAGATTCCGCCATTGGCAACCGCACTTCTTGGGTGAGCTAAACCACTAAACCAGTGAACCGTATCAATTTGGTGACTCATCCATTGGCCAGGAATACCCGACGAATAAGGCCAGAACAGACGATATTCTAAGTATTTACGTGGGTCAAATGCTTCAAAAGGGCGATTCATTAAATAACGTTTCCAGTCAATATCCGATTCTTTCAAATCTTTTACGAGTTCTGGTCTTCTCCAACGCTCTGGTTGATTTACATTCCACATCAACTCAACCATTACGATTGGACCAAATTTGCCAGATTTAATGAAATCTTCGGCAGCAAAATAGTTTGCTCCACTACGGCGTTGTGAACCAATTTGCACGATTTTCCCTGACTCTTTTACTGCTTTCAAAACCGCACGAGCATCTGACATTGTTTCGGCCAATGGTTTTTCAGCATATACATCACAGCCAGCTTTTACTGCCTCAATGGTGTGTAAAGCGTGTTGGAAATCGGCGGTACTCATAAATACAGCGTCTACCATTTTAGCATCGTATAACTCTTCGTTATTTCTGAAAGCCTTTACATCTGTACCGAGTTGTTTTTGGTAAAATGCTTTTCCTTCTTCACGACGGCGACTCCATAGGTCAGAAACCGCTACCATTTCAAAGTTCATGCTTTTCGCAAGTTCTTTGAATGGACCCACATGAGAAGAGCGGTGGCGGTCAGAAAAACCGATTGTTCCTACACGAACACGGTCGTTTGCTCCAATGATTTTGTTATAACTTTTGGCCGAGAAACTGGTTGGTTTTGCAAAAGCAGAGCCACCAACGGCTACTCCTGCACTTGCAATGACAGATTTGATGATAAAATCTCTACGAGTTGTCATAGTTTTATATTGATTGAATATTGCTAATTGTATTGTTGTAAATCTAATAAAAATTTTGATTTTTCAATGATTTTTTCTACCAAATTACTTATAATTTAGTCCATCACCGAATTTGAATAGAGCATAATTTGATTCTAAATATCCTGGTACGTCAGATTTATTTTCTTGTACGGCTTTTTCAGAAATTGGTATCGTAAAAGGTAACTTCCCAGTTGGATTAAATGCTCCGCTTACAATATCTAAAAGTGCATCTTGGGTTGTTCCGAAAGTAGCCAAAATGGTTTTTGCTTTACCCTTGTCAATTTCATCAATTACCCACGGATTGGTAAAGTTAATGGCCAAAATTGTTGGTTTTGCATTCAAAATTTCATTTACGTGAGCTACATCAATTTTGTTTTTTGAAAGACTTAATTCGATAGGTTGTCCGCCCGAACTAAATAAGCCGCCGCCGCTCGGAATCAACCAAAGCAAAACAACATCGGCTTCTTCTTTGGTAGAAACAAATTCGATATTTGAGTTTTGAATACTTGGCTTATTTACATTGATTGCCGAAGTTTGAGCTTGCCCTCTGCCACCACTTTCTTTGTAAGTTTCAAAATAAACCTTTGTCGGGCGACCATCGCTTTTCTTTGAAATCGGCAAAAGTTTATTGTCATTTCTGAGTAAAACAATTGATTTTCTAAGGGCTAAATCGGCTTTTTTCTGAAATTCAGCATTACCTACAGTTTTTGTAGCCTTTTCTACATCCACATAAGGATTTTCAAATAAGCCTAAATCAAATTTTTCTTTCAATAACTTCGCAATAGATTCATTGATTCTTTCTTCCGTAACCATTCCTTTCTTTACCGTTTCAAGCAAAAGAGCAGGGTCAGCTCCGCCCGAAAAAATATCTACACCTGCATCAAGTGCTTTTTTATAACGTTCTGTAATCGTGAGGTTTTCAACACCCCAAGGCATCATGTCAATCGGACCAGTATCAGAATTGATAATTCCTTTGAAACCAAGTTTTTTACGCAATAAATCTTGAATAATTGCTTTATTATAAGAAAAACCTACGGCTTCCATGCTTTTATCTTTTGGAGCCGAATAATAAGGCATGATAGAAGACGTACCTGCATCAATAGCTGCCTTAAAAGGTTTTACGTGATAATCAAACATTCCGCCTGGGTAATGTGCGTATTTTCCCCAATCGAAATGCGAATCTTGTCCACCCTCCTGCGGGCCTCCACCTGGGAAATGTTTGGTTGTTAATGCGATTGAATTTTTATTCAATTTGATGCCTTGAAAACCCAGTACAATTTCTCTGGTCATGCTGGCGGCAAGGTCGGCATCTTCGCCAAAAGTACCTTCTACACGTTGCCAACGTGGCTCGGTTGCTAAATCGGCCATGTACATATAACCTTTTCGTAAGCCCACCGAAGCCCATTCTTTGGCGGCAATTTCGGCAAATTCACGAGTTAGTTTCAAATCACGCATGGCGGCTAAACCTAATTCACCAGGCCATCTTGAGAAAACCGTTGTTCCGACGCTCAACCCTACCGAAGCATCGGTTGTAACGTGGTTTCGTGGATTTGATGCAACAATGGCAGGAATGCCCAAACGTGAGTTTTCGCACAACGCCTGTAAATTATTAGCCCATTCAGCCATGATTTTGGCAGAAGTATTGGCTCTTAATATAAAGTGTCTTTGGTGAATCTGATTGACTGCTTTTGTCGTACCCGCCGCCGACAATATCGGCACAGCCAAAGGCTTACGTGTAAACATATTGGTTGGCTGCACTAAATCTTCTTCGTTAAAACCACTCGAAATTTCTGTTTTTGGTGCGTTTGCCTGAAAGACATTATCGCCAGCCATACGAGTGGTACTAATGAGCATAAAACCGATTTTTTCCTCCAAAGTCATTTGAGAAATCAAATCTTTGATGCGTACTTCTTGTGGTAAACGCCAATCTTCGTACTTATCAAGTTTACCGTTTTTATTGAGGTCTTTAAATTCTAAACCATTAACTTTCAGTGTTTTTACTGAGCGATACCCTAATTGGGGTTGTACGGTTTTTTGGGCGTAACCAACTGTTGCACAAAACAGAGCTACTCCAATAAAATGTATTTTTCTCATGATAGGTTAGATGATGACGTTGAAAAACGGTTTATTTCAATTCACGAATTTTAATATTTCTAAACGAAACATTATTGCCGTGGTCTTGAAGTAGGATATTCCCTTTATCACCTGCTCCAAATCCTTTATAATCTTTGTATTTTGAACGAGCCACCAACGCATTAAAAATATTACTCTTACGCTCATACTCCAAAACTTTGAAGCCATTTAACCAGTGTTGAACTATATTATTTGGATAAACAATCACACGGCCTTGGTTCCAATCACCAATTTTCTTGATGAAACGCCTGTCCATTTTCAAATCTTTGTCGATTTTGTATGAAGGAATTAAATCATATAAACTCGCCAATGTACGATTTCCAACTGCTCCCATTTTTGCATCTGGGTGTTTTTCATCGTCAAGCACCTGAAATTCAAGTCCAATGCCCGATTTTCCGTTAGAATCAAAATCTTCGTTTACAAAATATTTTACGCCTGAATTTGCACCTTCAGAGAGTTTAAATTCAAAAACTAATTCAAATGCTCCAAACTGTTCGTTTGTTACAATATCGTTGCCAGTTTCTGAGCCATCGGATGGACTAACATTGATTGTACCATCAACTACTGACCAGTGTTGTTTTGGCATTTCTGTTCCGTGAACGGCTCTCCAACCAGTAAAGTCTTTGCCGTTGAAAAGCATTTTGAAACCTTGTGCTTTTTCTTGCTCCGACAGGTTATTCAAAATTAAGTTTACCACTGGGCAGTTATCCAACGGACTTGGCTTGAGGTTTTCGGTCTGAATCTTGATGTTTTTCCAACGAATTTTCATACCTTCTTTCATCGGCCCATAAATAGAGTGTACTTGAAGAGCAATGAAACCCTGTGCAGTCATATCATCAATTACATGAGCTGTTGGCACACCATTGATGAACGTACGAAGCGTATTTCCGATAGCTTCGATACGATATTTATTCCACTGACCAACGGGTTTGAATGCTTTTTTACCTTCGGGGTTATTATTTGGAATGTACAACCAATCACGGCGACCTTCATCATAAATTGCACCTGACCAAGCACGAGCCGATGGGTCAACTTCCATTTGGTAGCCATGCACACGGCCATTTTGATAGTCAGGTTTTGAAAGACTACGAAACTGTACGCCACCGTTCATTTCGTCATCAAGTTTGAGGTCGAGTTCGAGGATAAAATCACCGTAATCTTTTTCGGTACAGAGGAATGAGTTTGGCGTATCTTTTACGGTTGTACCAACTATTTCGCCATTTTCTACTGTATATGTAGCTTTCCCTCCACGTTGAGTCCAGCCCTTTAAATCTTTACCATTAAATAGGTTTGTCCACTTTTCCTTTTGGGCAGAAGCATTGAAAAAGGCCCCAAAAGCTAATAAAACAACAAGTGTTTTCTTCATTTTCATTGTAAATAAATTAATTGAATAATGAATCAAAATTAGTAATTAAAGGAATACCAATCTAATACCTATTTAACCAAAAATATTAAGATTTTGATATTTAATTGACCTAATTTCAGTACTTAGTGGCAAGAATTAGGTATTTATTCCAACCACAAAGCAACAAAAGAAACTAATCGGCCGAAAAAACGATTTTCTATATATTAATTTTCATTGCATATAATCAAGATATAGTTGTTTTATGGAAGAGGTAAATTTGTTTTCTCCGCTTCAAATAAAGGACATTACCCTAAAAAATAGAATCGTGATGTCGCCGATGTGCCAATATTCGGCCACCGATGGTTTTGTTGACGATTGGCATTTTGTACATTTGGGCAGCCGAGCCGTTGGTGGTGCAGGGTTGATAATTACAGAAGCAATGGCAGTTTCGCCCGAAGGAAGGATTTCGGCAGGAGATTTGGGCTTGTGGAAAGACGAACATATTGCTCCGATTCGACGAATCACGGATTTTATTCACAAACAAGGCTCGGTTGCGAGTGTGCAACTCGCTCATGCTGGCTATAAAGCGAGTTCGTCTGCACCATGGCTGGGTGGTAAATATATTTCGACCGAAGAAGGTGGCTGGCAACCTGTTTCGCCAAGTGCTACTTTACTGACCGACCAAAAAACGTACTCAAAAGAACTAACAAAGGCAGATATTGAACAAATCGTTGATGATTTTAAGCAAGCCACTAAGCGTGCTGTCGAAGCAGGATTTAAAGTCATAGAAATTCATGCGGCACATGGTTATTTGCTAAATGAGTTTCTTTCACCCATTGCCAATAAACGCACGGATGAGTTTGGCGGAAGTTTTGAAAATCGTTCGAGAGCATTACTATTGGTCATTGATGCCGTGAAAGAAGTCGTTCCTACCGAAACACTGCTTTTTGTCAGAATTTCGGCTACTGATTGGCGTACAGATGGTTGGAAAATTGAAGATTCGGTTCAACTTTCGGCTATTTTAAAAGAAAAAGGAATTGATTTGATTGATTGCTCGACGGGTGGATTTGTCGCTCCGAAAGAAATTCCAGTTGCACCAAATTACCAAGTACCTTTTGCCGAAGAAATAAGAACCAAAGTTGGAATAAAAACAGGAGCGGTTGGGTTAATTACTTCGGCCGAGCAAGCTAACGAAATTATCGTTTCGGGGAAAGCCGATTTGGTGTTTTTGGCGAGAGAATTACTGCGTAATCCCTATTTTCCTCAAAATGCGGCACAAGAACTTGGCTATGATATTGAGTTGCCAAATCAGTATATAAGAGGCAAAAAATAATAAAAGGGCGAACAAAATGTTCGCCCCACAGAAGTTTAGAAGTTTACCTTAATAGACTCCAAGTATTTTTTGCTGGTTTGTCCGCATTCGAGAGCCGTGCGGCCTTTTACTGGCACAGAGTCAAGCTCAATGATATTCCAGCCTTTGAACTTGATTTTTTCTAAATTTTCAAAAATTGCAGGAAAATCTACTCTTCCTTGTCCTAATTCCACAAATTGATAGCCCGATTTTGAATCAGCAACTTTCGTGTCTTTTATGTGCGTTGCATACAAAATGTCTTTATATTTTAATACTGCATCGGCTGCATTTCCTCCGCCTTGCGTGTAGTGAGCCACATCCAACAATGCCAAAATATACTTATGATTCATCTCGTTAAAAATAATATCCACCTCTTCAGGGGTTTCGCCAAGTTGGTGCATATGATTATGGTACGCTGGCTGAATACCCGTTTCTCCTTTTACAACCTTTGCTACTTCGCTCATATTTTTGGCATACTTTTTCAACTCTTCGGTGGTCGGCAGGCGGTCTTTCGGACGAGAATTATTGGTTATCTGTAACGAGTTCCCACCCAAAGCCTTAATGAATTTTGCGTGATTGAGGTGCGTTTCGATGTCTTTAGAAATATCATCTTGGATTCCCACATTTCCACTCGAAAACATAGCGAGTTGTAAACCACTTTTGGCAATGGTATCTTTCAAATCTTGTGGTTTATCCTTGAAAGGAGCGTAAGTATTTGCTCTTAGTTGGATTCCTTTGAAACCCAAAGCGGCAATATCGCCAATGGCTACTAAATCATTACCATTCCAAGTGATGGCCGAATAGGCAATTTTATGTTTCCCTTTAGCTGCTAATGCTTCTAAAGATAACAAAGACGATGCTGTAAGGATAGATGCTTGTGTAAGAAAATCTCTTCTGTTCATAGTTTTAATAAATATTGAGGATTGATTTTTTTCAAAATTAGAGTTACAAGTTAGGTGATTTTTTGTAAATAATAATGCCACAACTGGTTATATTTACTAACAGTTGTGGCATTGTGTTGTTGGATAGATGTTGTTTCAAAAAAGAGGACTCCTCGAAGTGGAGGAGTCTCTCTGGGTACTATGATGAAACAAATCTACTAAATATTAATATCCTGGGTTTTGAGCAAAAACACCAGCATTTGAACGGTCGATTTGAGTTTGAGGAATCGGACGAACATAGTGTTTGTCTGCAATGTTTCCTGCTGCCTGAGGGTTATATTTTTTCACACGGTCAATTAATAAACCCCAACGCTTCAAATCTAACCAACGTGTTTGCTCACCAGCCAATTCTCTTGCTCTTTCTTCTATCAAGAAATCCATTGTCATTTCATTATCAGTAATCAACATGGCATCCTTTTTACCTGGCCATCCAGCTCTTTGACGAACTACATTGATAGCTTTTGTTGCTTCTGATATATTACCAGCTTTCAATTGAGCTTCTGCTAACATTAAGTAAACATCAGCTAAACGGAAAACGAAGTAATCGCGACTACCAGCTTCATACGTTAAATCTGGGCGTTTTGTATCGAAAAACTTAGTTAATGTTGGGAATAATGCCTCACTATAAGCACTTGGTACTAATACTTGATATTTTTTCTTAGCACGCTCTTCTTTTGGCATTTCGTAGCCAGGAATAAAGATAGCTGTATCACCTGCTGCAAACGAAATCTTCGATTTAGAGTTATCAAACGATGCGTTTAGGTTAGTACCTGGGTTATTGCTTAACCATGTATCACGGAATGTTTTCTTGTAACGAGAGTCGTTTGTACGGTCTTTGAAACAAGTTTCTAACAAATAAGTGGTTGGACGCAGACGCTTAAACGGACGACCATAGAACACGTCGCGTTTCATACCTGGCTGTACGTCATATTGCATACCAAAGAAAAGGTGCAAGTTATTACCACCGTTTACTGCACCAGTGTTATTTGTAAGGTTAGTTAATGGGTCAGATGTATACTGAACTGCAAATACTACCTCGCTATTCACTTGGTTGTTTTCATCAAAAACACTCGCAAAATCATCCAATAATTTGAATCCGTAAGCAGTTGTAACTGTTTTACACAATTCTGCAGCTTTAGAAAAATCGTCAGCAGCTTTTGCTGATGAATATGCCTTTGCCAAATAAACCTTGGCCAAAAGAGTTTCAGCAGCAGGTTTTGTTGCACGACCATAGTCAGATGACTGAGCTTTTGCTTCTAATGCAGGAATTGCTTCATTCAAATCTTTGATGATGGCAGCATACATTTCAGCATCCGATGCTCTCTTCGTTTCTTTTGTTGGTACAAGTGTTTCGCTCAATCTTAAATCAACACCACCAAATTGTTGGTGTAAGATATAATAATAGTGAGCTCTCAAGAATTTAGCTTCCGCAACTCTTCGTACTTTGATAGCTTCAGTAACAGTCGCTGCTGGGGCTCTATCAATTACAGCATTACAAGTATTGATACCACGGTAAAGTTCGTCCCAAGTATTTCCTAAATAATCAACTGTTGGTTGTAGTTGAGTATCATAAAAATGAAATCCTTTATAACCACCGTCGGCACCAGTAGCGTAAATGTCAGTACCATATTCAGTCAGTGTTAATCCCTGCTGAGTACCATAGTAATATCTAAGAGACGAGTACGCAGATTTTACAGCATCTTCGAAGCCTTTAGGAGTATTAATATAGTTATTACCGATACCCGAAACTACTGTTTCGTCCAATAGATCTTTACATGATTGGCTTGTAAATAACAACGCCACAGCACCAAAGATTTTGATTGGTTTTAATATGTTTTTTAATTTCATTGTATTTAATGTTTTAAAATCCCTTGTTTAAATCTTTCAATTAGAATCTAATGTTCAAACCAACTGTTGTAACTGAAGTAGCTGGTGTAACACCTGAACCAACGTTTGTTGTACCAG
This sequence comes from Cytophagaceae bacterium, assembly GCA_027488335.1. Classification (GTDB taxonomy): domain Bacteria; phylum Bacteroidota; class Bacteroidia; order Cytophagales; family Spirosomataceae; genus Emticicia. The sequence goes on along the minus strand of JAIYBU010000098.1, from coordinate 3,618 downwards.
TACCCGAAGAGGTAATAGTTGCCTCTGGGTCGATACCGTTGTATTTGCTACGGTATTCAGACCAAATTTTTGGTTGTTGAATACTTGAGAACAAACGCAAAGACTCCATTCCGAGTTTTTTCGAAACACTTTGAGGGAACGTATAACCGAAGTTAATATTTCTCAACTTGATAAATGTACCATTGAAATAAATCAAAGTAGTGTTGTACTGAGGGAATTCTTGTGTGCTAAATGGACGTGGGAATTCGTTAGTAGGATTGTTTGGAGTCCAATAATCAACTTTGATTTGTTGGTAACGACCAGCCAAAGCATTGTTGTTTTGATGGAAACCACTCACAATCATATTTCCGAAACGACCAAATAAAAATGCCGATAAATCAAATCCTTTATAAGTAAATCTTGTAGTGAAACCAGCACTAAAGTTAGGAATATCCGAACCTAACAACACTCTATCTGCCGCTGTAATTACACCGTCGCCGTTAGTATCTTGTACTTTAACTTGACCAACACCTGCACCAAGTGGATTTGCTTTATCTCCAGGGTAGAATTTAGCGGCTTCTTCTTTCTCATTCAACTGCCAAATACCTACTTTTTTGTAGTCATAATATGAGTTCAATGGTTGACCAATAAACCAACGGTTTCCTAAGTCATCAACTTTACCATTGTAGAGAGAAACAATTTCTTCTTTGTTTTTAGTGAAAGTGAAGTCAGTAGTCCATTTGAAGCCACTTGGCGTGTTTACGTTTACAGTTGTGAAACCTAACTCAATACCTTTATTACGTGTTTGACCTACGTTACGAGTCACGGCACTAAAGCCAATTGAACCTGGTAATTGGTCAGACAATAATAAGTCAGTCGTATTAGTTTCATACAATTCTAATGAACCTTGGATTTTTCCTCTTAAGAAACTGAAGTCTACACCAATGTTAGCAGTTGCTGAAGTTTCCCATTTCAAATCAGGATTTCCGATAGTATTCGGACGATAACCGAATGCAGCAGTATTTCCCCAAGCATAAGCTGTGCGGCTTAACAAACCTTGTGTCTGATAAGGTGCAACCCCTTGGTTACCCACTTTACCCCAACCTGCTCTTAACTTCAATAAATCTAACCATGGAATTTGCTTCATGAATGCCTCATTGCTAATATTCCAACCTAAAGCAATACCTGGGAAATTACCGTATTTAGTATTCTCACCAAAACGGCTCGAACCGTCACGACGCATAGTTGCTGTTAATAAATATTTGTCGTTAAAATCGTAGTTAACACGGGCCATGTATGAGTTGATAGTCCATTGTGTTAAGCCACTACCTACACCCAATACTGAACCAGCATTACCCAAGTTATAGAACTGTTGTGTTTCGGCAGGAACAGCCTGTACATCAGTGGTATATCTTTCAAAATTATCTCTTTGAATAGATTGTAATAATGTTACGCCAAGATTATGCTTTTGAGCAAATGTTTTGTTATATGTTACGATATTTTCGAGTGTCCAGTTAAAACCAAAGTCATTACGCACAGACGCTTGTGGGTCACCGTATTTACGAGCATTTGTAGCTGCACCAATGAAACGACCCCATCTTGCCAATGTAAAATCTGGACCAAAGTTGATACGATACTTCAAGCCATCAATGATTTTAAACTCAGTGTAAAGGCTATTGAAAATTCTGTATTTTTTAGTATTATCTACTTGAGCACCTGGAACAATCTCAGCCAATGGATTTGTCAATAAGGCATCATTTGTTGGAGAGAAAATCATATTACCATTATCATCATACGGACGACCTAACGGATTTTGCTGAATTGTAAAACCATATGGGTTTAAGTTTTCACCATTTCTGATGCTATACATTGTATATGACGAAAGACCTACTTTCAACCAGCTATTAATATTATGGTCAATGTTTGCTCTTAACGACATACGAGTATAATCTAAACCAGTAGAGATACCTTTATCTTGGAAGAATCCACCTGAAATATAAAACTGCGTCTTATCATTGCCACCTTGCACACCCAACGAGTGGTTTTGCATAATACCATTCTTCAAAATCAAATCTTGGTAATTTGTATTTCTACCAGCTGCAAGACCAGCAGCTACGGCAGGGTCACCACCGAGTACTGCCACTTTAGCATCGGCAGCTGCATCAGCTACACCAGTTGGAACTGGATTTCCATTAGCATCTTTATAGTTATTTGTAGCACGGTATGCTTCACGTACGTATTCTGCAAACTCAGCACCGTTGAACAATTGAATTTTATCGAGCGGCTTAGACACACCACCATACGTATCAAACGTTACCACTGTTTTACCTTTTACTGCACCTCTTTTAGTGGTTACAAGCACAACACCGTTTGCACCTCTCGCACCATAAATGGCAGTTGCAGTTGCATCTTTCAAAACCTCAATTGATTGAATATCGCTTGGGTTCATATCTTCATAACCTGCCGACAATGGAATACCATCTACAACATAAAGAGGGTCGTTACCAGCATTGAACGAACGACGACCACGAATCAAAATTTTAGGTGTTGAACCAGGCTTTGAACCTGACTGTGATACATCAACCCCTGCTGTTCTACCTTGAAGAGCTTGACCAAGGTTAGTGATAGGCATCTCAGTAATTTGCTTTGCCGATACTTGTGAAATTGCACCCGTTGTTTGGCTTTTCTTTTGAGAACCATAACCTACAACAACTACCTCACTTAAAGCAGCCGCATCTTCTTCTAAAGCAACATTAACATTATTTTGGCTCCCAATTTTCACTTCTTGGGTTTTGTAGCCAATGTAGCTGAATACCAACGTGGCACCATTAGCAGCTTGTACCGAAAACTTTCCAGCAACATCAGAGATTGCACCCTGTGCTGTACCTTTCACTGCTACACTCACACCTGGTAGCGGATTGCCACCAGCATCGGAAACCTTGCCTGATACTGCTCTGCCTTGGGCTTCGGCAAATTGCCAGCTAATGAGAATAGCCAAGCTGAGCATCATCTTAAGTAGTAATTGTTTCATACTCAATTAATAGAATTAGTTAATAAATAAAGGTGAAAAATAGACCAACTAAAAATAAGTAAATTTTAAATTAGAATAATCACAAAATTACATCCATAATAAAATTTCTACCACTAAAATTTAACCCATTTCTAATATTTTTTTGACGAATAATCTCACTAACTATACTTTTTTTACCATATATGTAGTAATTTAGCTGGCATAATCTATTATTTAATCGCACAAATAGAATGTTTCTAATAGTTTTTTAATAAAAGAAAATAGTTAAAACGGCTACAAGTACAGACCTAAACATGATTCTTGAAAATGAAACCTCAGTTACTCAAAATATCTAATCCTACCGATTCATCATTTAATCTGTTTGTGCAAGAAACCCCCTATTTTTCTACGCCGTGGCATTATCACCCAGAGTACGAAATAGTGCTGGTTTTAGAAAGCACAGGCAAGCGTTTTGTGGGAAGTAGCATTACCGATTTTAAGGCTGGTGACCTTTGTATGATTGGCTCGTATTTGCCGCATTATTATCGGAACGATGAAGAATTTTATAGTAAAGATAGCAAGTTCAAAGCACGTTCTTTGGTTATTCACTTTTTGGAGGATTTTTTAGG
>JAIYBU010000134.1 GCA_027488335.1 Cytophagaceae bacterium | reverse complement strand
TGGCAGAAGAAATTGGAGAAATGGTTATCACTATTTCGATGAAGACTGGCGAAAGCGGTAAAATCTTCGGACGTGTGACAAATACTCAAGTTTCTGATTATTTGAAAGAAAAAGGATTCGACATCGACCGTAAGAAAATTACGATGGATGATGTGAAATTCGTTGGTGATTTCTCAGCAATCCTTGACCTTCACAAAGAAGTGAAACACAAAGTAGCAGTTAGCGTAGTAGCTGAAGCTTAATTCGTGTTAGAAATATAAAAAGCGTGCATTTCAGATGAGATGCACGCTTTTTTATGTTTATATCAAAACCCAATCCTACCTCTTGATTTTCGGCGGTCGCCTTTTTCGAGATATTCACGCATATCGGCCAGTTCTTTTTCAAATCCACCTGATAAAATCGGGAATCGACACCAGCCTCGTGGGTCGAGATTATAGCTATCTAAGTGAAAGCTTGGAGCATAACGTTCACGTTTCCACTGGGTTCTGCTCCACATTCTAAAGAATTTTTCTACCCAAACGGCCAATGTCTGTTGGTCGAAACGGCCAACGTATTGAGCCTCCATGAAAAGTAAACATTCTAAAGGCGTTTTTTTATCTCGAATTGCCATGCCTTCTATTGAGTTTAACACTTCATAAGGCATCAAATCTTTTTCATCGGTTTGCTTGGTTTCCAACGGACGGAGTTCGGCTGTTGGTTGAAGATTATTTACTTTATTCAAGCCTTCAATTTTGAGGTGCTTTCCTTTCACATCGCAGCCTACGGTTTCGAGCCAAACTAACCATTTTTTTAGCCAAAACTTGTCAATTCCTGCAATCGGATTGATACTTCCTGCCGTATCGCCATCCATCGTGCAATAGCCAACGGCCACTTCTGAGCGGTTTGAAGTAGCAATTAATAAGTGATTATGCAAGTTTGTGAGCAACCAAACACTTGGGGCCCTCACACGAGCTTGAATATTTTGTAGTGGTAAATCGTCGGTTTCCCAAGTAAGATTTCGTCCGATTTGCTGTTCGATTAAATCTTTATACGTTTCTACGAGTCCATTAATATTGACATTATAGAACGTTGCACCGATATTCTTTGCCAAACTTTCAGCCGATTCATAGGTATCTGTCGAACTATTTTCTGTGCCTTGATAAATACTATGAATCATTTTTTCGGCAATTTCTTCAACCGTTGTGCAATCTTGGATTTTCTTGATGAACGAAAGTTTTTTCTTAAAAGCCTCTAAACCAATACTTTCATCGGCCAAACGTATCATCAAACCGCAAAGAGCCACGCACGCACAAGAATCTGCTCCGCCCGAAAGCGACACCGTAAAACCCTGCGAACGAGATTTACGGAGATAATCAAACAAAGCCAAACTTACGGCACGAGCAAATTCTTCTTCTTTCAAGAATCCGCCACGTTCAAATTTTTCGAGTTCGGCAGTCTGAGTGGATACAGGTTTTATTTCGGGAAAATCAAAGAGGCTTTGAACCTTCCAATTTCCTTGTGTAATCGGCGATTTTACTTGCGAATGATTTACTTTTGGAGCCTCTACATCAATTACGGCACTTGTTACGTAAAAATCTGCGTAGCCGAAACGTGGCGAAGAAACCAGTAAGTTCCCGTCAGAGGCAATCATGGAATCACCATCGAAAATCAAGCGTCCAGATTCATTTCCGAGCAAGTTTGTGTAGATGTAACTACATGAAAATGAGCGACTTCCATCAATAACGAAACGTTCTCGGGTTACGAATTTTGAAAACGAAAACGGACTGGCACTTGGGTTCAGAATAATATCAACACCCCTATCGAACATCGCACGTCCTGGGCGATTGGCCACCCAAGCATCTTCGCAAATCTCGAAACCGATTCGAACACCTCCCAACTCAAAAACTAAATCTCCGATTGGGTATTTGAATTCATCAATTTCTATTTCATCACGCACGCCCGCTGTCCAACGATGAAACCAGCGGTCTTCGTAGAAAACTCCGTAGTTGGGTAAGTGTTGCTTACAGACAAACCCCAAGATTTTTTTATTGGCAATTAGGCAAGCAGTATTATAAATTTTGCTGTTGAAACGAATCGGTAAACCTACCGAAACTATCATACCCGATGTATGCTGTACGATTTCGAGCAGGCTTTCTTTGGCTTGTTCGACCAAATCCCACGAGTAAAAAGCATCTTCGCAGCCATAGCCCGTAATACACAATTCGGGCAAGCACAATAGGCTAATATCTTGTCTATCAGCTTCTTTGATACAATCAATAATATTTTTTTGGTTCTGTTCCCAAGCCAAAGGTGTTTGGTTGAGTGTTCCCGCTGCTACTTTTATGAGTTTCATTAAAATCAATGAGTGAATGAGTGTATGAATGAGTGAATATTCTCACTCATCATCGTTATACTCTGTTTTAAAATCTATTCTATTCAAACCTTCACAAAGATAACAAAAACTGTGAGTGCTAAGTTTGACTATACTTTGTTTGTAGCACAATTTTCCAGTTTGTTTAGCCAGTAAGGAGTAAATTAGAAACTTTTCCTAAAATAGGAACAAATTGATTATCAATATTTATTTATCAAAAAACAATATATATTTATTGTTTATCAATAAATATACTTTACCTTTATGCCATCATTTACTTGAAAATATAAATATTATGAAAACACAAACCGAGAAAATCTTAAAAATATTAAGAATCGTAGCTTGGATTGCCTTCGTTGGGTCTGCTATTATTTTTGGACTCACAATAGCCACAGTCGTAATTAGTATCATTTCACCAGATGCAAAAATTAATTTTAGTGGCATCAGCATGAATCAAACAGAACTGAGAAAGACGCATTTAATCGCATATTTATTTATTTTTTCATTTACATTTATTTGGGCTTTTTTAAATATTCAATTATGGAAAAGCGTAAAAAATGTACTTTATAAAATCAATATGCAAAAACCATTCTCAATAGAAGTGGCAAATATTCTTGAAAAAATTGGTTTTTTATTACTCAGTATTTGGGCTGTGGAATTTATTTCTGATGCCTATATTGATTATTTGTCAAAGCACATTAAAGGGATAGAAAAAGGTTTCAACGTTAGTCTATTTTACCTTTTTAATGCAGGAATTGTTTATATTGTTTCGCAGATTTTTAAGCGTGGCGTTGAACTTCAAGAAGAAAACGAATTAACTGTATAAAGAAACAACCACTATGCCCATTATCGTAAACCTTGATATAATGCTTGCCAAACGCAAGATGCAGCTCTCAGAATTGGCCGAAAAGGTAGATATTACCCTCCCAAACCTTTCGATTTTAAAAACTGGAAAGGCCAAAGCCATACGCTTTTCTACCTTAGAAGCTATCTGTGAGGCTCTAAACTGCCAACCTGGCGATATTTTAGAATTTGTATCTGAGAACAATAAATAATATTAAAATAGTAGGATACCGTACATTTTAAGAACCCACGCAACTTTCCTTTTCTTAATTGCATCTATTCTTCAAAAGCTGATTTTGAACATCGAACCGTTCATCCTAAAATAAAAACCATTTGTGTAATAACAATTACCTTGTATTACAAAGTACCGATATATTTGTCACAGAAATTATGAAAAAGCAAACGTTATACAATTAGAAAAGAGTTAAAACTACCCCAAATCTTTTGGGGTAGTTTATAAAACTTTTAGAGATTGTAACCTGCAATATATTTTTTGCATCAAATAATGACAGGTCTGGTGGCATGCCTGACCATTATACGAAATACATAACGGGTCATCCGATTGGCCAGCCCATTACCAAAGAAAAGCTATTACTTTAAAACTACAAAAATGAAAAAGCTATTACTTACCATGCTACTCGCATTTGCGAGCGTGTTTACTTTTGCCCAAACTAACGGAGTTTCGTACAAAGGTAAAATATCGGGAAGCCTCTTCGACGAAAAAAAACAATCCCTCCCTTTCGCTAACGTTTTATTATTAAAAGCCAAAGACTCGACCCTTACGAAAGGTGGAATCAGCGATTTAGACGGAAAATTCAGCTTTGAGCAAATTGCAGTTAGCAAAGACGCTCAATACATCGTATCGGTTTCGATGGTTGGATACCGAAAATATTTTTCGCCAAAAATAACATTAAGCGATGACAATTTGGAAGTAAAACTCTCAACGATTCAGCTCGAATTAGACACCAAAAACCTTAAAGAAGTAACCATTACGGCCAAGAAACCATTTATCGAACAAGCCGCCGATAAACTAATTGTAAACGTTGAAGGTAGCATTGTAGCTACTGGAAGTACAGTTCTGGAAGTTTTACAAAAATCACCAGGCGTAACGGTCGATAATAATGATAATATCAGCGTAAAAGGCAAGCAGGGCGTTTTGGTAATCATGGATGGAAAACCAACGTATATGTGGCAGAGTGATTTAACAAACCAACTCAAAAACATGAGCAGCGACCAAATTGAGAAGATTGAGATTATCTCGAATCCATCCTCACGATTCGATGCCTCAGGGAAAGCAGTGATTAACATCGTTACGAAGAAAAACAAGAATTTCGGCACAAATGGCAGCATTTCTGCTGGATTTTCGGCCAGTTTTCCTCCTTCTTTATCAAAAGGCTTAAACGAAGATTTCAGTAAAATTGAAGCCGTGAAACCTGGAATTATGCCAAAATATACCACCAGCTTGAATCTCAATAATCGTCAAGGAAAATTCAATACTTTTGCCAATCTTACTTTTTCAGATAACCAACGCTTCAGTAATAACGTTTTCGTGCGTGATTTGGGCGGAAAAATTTTTGAACAGTATGCGTATCGCTATTATGCCAATCAAAATTTTAGTTACAAAATTGGAACTGATTTCTACGCCACCAAGAAAACAACTTTGGGGGTGTTGGTAAACGGAAGCTTAGGAGCTTCGCAAAATAAACCAACTACTCCAAATGTAAATACAACTTACATCAAACATGCGGGAAGCAATGTGCCAGATTCGAGCTTGGTCACTACGGCAAGCACACTAAGAACTTGGAAAAACGTGACCTTAAACGCAAACTTTAAGCATACTTTTGACTCGACAGGTAAAGAACTAACAGCCGATGTTGATTACTCGACTTATCAAAACTTAGGCATTGAGCGAGGAATGATTTCAAGATTTTATAAGTACATCGACTTAAAAGAAGTAGAATCAACTACGCCACTCAATATTACGAGCAATACACCGAATAAGTATAATATCATTGCATTGAAAGCTGATTATGTGCATCCGCTACCAAAAAGCAAAGCAAAATTTGAGTTCGGAGCAAAAAGCAGTTGGGTAAAATCGGACAACGATATTCGTTTTTTTCAGAATGGCGAAGTTGATAAAGGACGCACCAACTATTTTATTTATGACGAAAACATCAATGCTGCCTACGCAAATTTTAGCAAAGAATTGAGCAAGAAATTTAATATTCAAGCAGGTTTACGCATGGAACACACGCATTCCGTAGGAAAATCGGTCACTCTCGACGAAAAACGTGAACGTAATTACGCACAATTATTTCCGAGTATATTCTTGAATCAGACGATTAATAAAGATAACCAACTTACATATTCTTACAGCCGTCGTATCGAACGCCCTGATTATGAATCACTTAACCCATTTGTGTATTTCCTTGACCCATACACTTATCAACTCGGTAATGGCTATTTGAAACCACAATACACTAATTCATTTGAAGTGACACACACTTTCAAGCAAGCATTCGTAACAAGTATTGGGTATAGCGTAACCAATGATTACATGATTGAGGTAATAAAAAATGCCATAAACGACCCTGAGGTTTTAGCCAAAATCAAGAAATATAACAATATTCAAGGAATTGACCCCGAAAAAATCACGTTTGCTACTCGTGAAAATATCGCAAACTTTGAAAACATTAATATTAATTTTAGTATTCCGATTCCGATTACAAAATGGTGGACAGCTCAAAATAATATTTCGGTTTACTACAACAGCTATTCAGGACAATTATTGGAGCAAAAATTAGATGTTGGACAATTTGCCTACAACGCTTACACAAGCCATAGTTTAAAATTGCCAAAAGATTTATCGGCCGAGGTTTCGATGTGGTATAACTCGCCAAATGTTTACGGAATGATGCGTGGAAATGCTCAATATGCAGTGAATGCAGGCTTACAGAAAAATTTCTGGAACAAAAAAGCTAATTTAAAATTAAATATCAATGATATTTTCTTGACGAATAGATTTAAAGGGACAACAGATTTTGCGGGAGTAAAGATGACTATCAGCAACCGTTGGGATAGCCGTGCTGCACGCTTAACGTTTACTTACAAATTCGGTAATCAGCATGTAAAAGCTGCCCGCCGTCGTAGCACAGCCACCGAAGCAGAGCAAAGTAGAGTTAAATCTGGAAATTAAAAGAAATATACATTTACACAAACACCTGTAAGGACAGGTGTTTGTGTGGCTAATCTTGCCGTAATAAACTAACTCCCATATTGAGACTAAACCCCGTTGTTCGGTAAAGAAAATGATTATCAAGGGATTGTTGTGATGATAGCGACAATACAACCGAAGGCTCAAGCCACAAAGCCACACGATTATTAACTGGCTTACTGATACGGTAGCCGATTCGACCATTAAAAACTGGTTTATTCAAAGCCGAAGTTTGTACGCCTGCTCTAAAGCCCACTGAAACAGCATGAAGCTGCTTGATAGCATACAATAAATCACTTTGAATTTCTAAATATTGCCAATTTCGTTGTTCACTATTTATACTATTTACGGGTTGTACTTCAATATTTAGTTCATCAATCACTTTTACAACTTTCTGATTATTATTTGTCAGTCCATAGCTAAAATTCGATTTTCCAGCCATAAAACTCAACCCTGTACGAATATCAAGCTTTTTACTTAATGGATAAACAACACCCAATTGTGCTGCGAAACTTAATCTATCAGATGAAGTATTAAAGTCTTTTACAACAAAATTATCAGCTCTGTTTGGTGAAAAAACATAATAATTCAACATTGGACTAACATTGGCGTAAATTTCGGTTGGTGGAATAAATACCAAGCGTTCCTGTCGTGGTTCTTCAAATGCGTAAACAGGTTCGGCCTGACTTAGTATTGGCCCATTCAAGTTTCTACTAATCACCTGAATATCAATACCTTTTGGTAGTAAGAAACCGAATTCTTGTGTAAGAATGTTTTGTTTTCCTGCGTTTATATCATCAAAAATTGCAATAGTTTTTAGCAAATTTTCTTGTTTTGTCAAAGTCCCTGTTGCTTTAGAACGTACACTTTCAGTTTTTTCACTATTTCTTTTAAGAATAGCTATATCTGTTTCTGAATGTAAAACTTCAATCGATTTAGATTCGTTTTTATTGATTTTTTTAGAAGCTCTTATATTGTCACTTTTCGGAGAAATTTTCTCTTCATTTTTCAGCTCTGATGTATGCTGTACTTGATATTTTAGAGCAGACCTTTTCGATAAAAATTGTGTGGTTTGAGTAGCTTGTTTTTTCTCCCATTTTTGTGTAGATATAGTTATTTTATCAGATACCGTGTATTGTTTTGTTTGATTAAACGTTAAAAATAAATACCCCCCTGCCAATAAACCGAGCATAACACTTGCAGCGACTCCTACTGAGCGATAGCTATTCCACCAAAAAATAATCGGGCGTTTTTCGGGTTTGGAAGCAATACTTTCTTGAATTTTACTCCAAACCGCATCATCAGGCATTTCTTCAAAATCCTGAAAACGCTCGTGGTATTCTTTCTCTATGTTATCTTCAAAACTTTTCATCTGTAACTTAGTTACTTGCTACTGAGTAATTTGTTAGTAGTTATTGAGCAACCGCAGGACCAGCCTTACGATAATTGTTTTTTATCAAACTTCAATCATTTATTATTTAGCTTCAAAATCACGCCCTTACTCCCATTTCTTCCAATTTTTTTCTTAAAATTTTCTTGGCAAAAAAAAGTTGAGATTTTGATGTACCTTCCGATATATTTAGTTTTTCGCTAATTTCTTGGTGCGAAAAGCCATCAATCACAAATAAATTAAAAATAATTCTTGCTCCATCAGGCAGTTCATTAACCGCCGATAAGAGTTCTTGATTACTCATCTGGCTTATTACATTATCGGTCTCCCAATTTCCTACTGGAATATCTGGAATATCTTCTATATTAGTCAAATTTACCTTTTTATGATAATAATCAATGCACACATTCACCACCACTCGCCTAATCCAAGCACTCATTTGCTCGGAACTTCGCAGTTCGTTTAGGTTTAAAAATATCTTTACGAAAGCATCTTGTAGCAAATCTTCAGCATCTTCACGGCTTTGGGCATAACGTCGGCAAATACCAAAAAAGCGACCTTTATACTGATGATAAAGTGCCGCTTGTGCCTTAGAATCTCGTCGGAGGCACCCTTCTAATAATTGACGGTCGTTTGACTGCACAAAAGCTGGGTAATAGTGTCGCTATATAAATTTAATTAAAATTGATTGTTACTTTGGCTTTAATAAATGCTTTTTCGGTGCGATAAAGCCCATACTCAAAAGTTTGGACTCCTTTCGGAACATTGGCAGACTTATAGTAAATCACCCTATTTCCTGCGTTATTTTTATCAATCCTAAGTGTTCCAGTTGCTGGATTTGAAATAATTTTCAATTCAGCTTTCTGATAAACTGTACAAATTTTATCATTCTGCAAAACATCTAAAACCAAATCGGTATTGGGTGCATAGCTCAAAATATTAATAATATCGTCGGTCATGCCATTTACACAATCCTCTGATTCTGAGACACTTACCTCTACTGGAGCAACTGGATTTTTAGTATTATTGATACCAATTCGATAGAAAAAAACATCTTCGCCAATAAAATCGGGGTTTGGCGTATAAATCACTTTTCGGCCTATAATCTCAGCTTTGCCGTTGGTGGGTGGAATTTCAATTTTCAACGAATTTTCACCAATACTACTACAAGTTTTATCATTAGCTATAACATTTATTTCTACTGACCTTCCAACTTCGGTTGTTGCTTTATCTCCAAGTGTTCCTGCATAACAAGGTAAATCGGCTTGGTTTCGCACAAAATTTATCTTAATTTCTTCTCTTACTGAGCTTCCATCAGCCACTTTTCCACTTACCACAAAAGCATCATTAGTAGCATTCGAATGAGTAGCACGATAAAATACAAAACCATTTTTGATGAACTTCGCTTCTCCATTCGTAGGCAATTGACTTACTACCAACGAATTAGCAGATTTTAATTTTTCAAATGCCGTTGGGTCAATACTCAAATTAGATTCGGCTAATGTATAAAAGATATTAGATGTGTTTTCATCAAAAACTACTGGATTACCCACACTGTCTTCTCTTGCGACATCGCAAGAAAAGACAAACGTAAATACCAATAATATCGTGAGTATTCGAGCCATTTTTTAATTCTTTTATGTACTGACTATAATTTTTGAAAAAGGTTGTAATGGTTTTAGTTATTTTTTATGATTTTTTTAACAATTCGTTTTCCTTGCATCTCAATCACTAAAAAATATACGCCTACTTGCAGTAGCTTTAAATCAACAGATTGGTTTTCTAATGCAGAAAAATCATCATCCCTAATCAAGTTGCCCAAAATATCGGTCATTTTCACATTAATAGGTGTATTTATTTGCTGTGGAGTCGAGATAAATACCTTTTCTTCGGTCGGATTTGGATAAACTTCAATATTGAAAGCCTCGCTCTCCTCTCCTACTGCCAGTATGGTTTCAACACTTATCTTAATGGTGTTTGTAGTGATTTTACAGCCAAACTTTTCAACTTCTAACGTATAATTCCCTCCCTCTTTTACTTCTAAATTTCCTTGGGTTGCCCCTGCAATTATTTGGTCATTTTTGAGCCACTGAATATTTACATTTGAGCAACCTTGAAAACTTAATAACGCCTTTTCATCATTGAAAAAACTAGTCTTATCAGCAGTGATTTTCGGTGGATTTAATAGCAAAAACTTTTCAGATTCATCTGATGTACAACCTTTTAACGAAATTTCATCAGTTTCATTCACACAACCATCATTTCTTCTGACAATCCCTTTATAACGAGCTTTATCTTTTACAAAAATCTCATTTGTTGTTTGTTTGTCAATCGGCACATCATTTTTTGTCCATGTGTATGTATATTTTGGATTTTGTTCTGTAAAAACTTTGAAAGAATCTACCACACAACCTGAACCTGCATAAGAATAACCTAAATTGAGTTTAAAATCATTTTTCTTTTCAAAATTGACAAAAGAATTATACGTACAGGTTTTGCCAATGGTATTCTCTTTATATTGTACTGAAAAAGTATAAAAACCGCTTTTATTGGCATTATAAAAAGGTTGAGTAGCTTCTGGAATCAGTTTATCATCTACTCGCCAAAGAATACTCTTAAACGTATATTTTTGCATAAACGAATCATCCACTTTCAACAGAGCTTTTGCTCCGCAAATGTCTTCAACTTTAGCGATTGACAATGATTTTGGAAAATCTTCTGCAACAATTTTGTATTTGCCCGTTGAATAAGCCTGATTACGTGAAACTACAAAAATAATAGCATAGTATTCACCCGAAATAACTGCCCTAAAATGCCTAAAAGTAGAATCTTTGACCGCTAAACCATTCAAATACCACTGATATTTTACATCTTCATTTGGAAAAACCTGATTATTAATCGTAGCAATCAAGTTTGGCATTGGTTTACAGATATCGCCATCATCATACGTTATTGCTTTCGTAACACTCATCACTAAACCGTCTTTTATAACAACTTCATTCGATTCCTTTGCTATGCCATTTTCAAAATATTGTTTTGCTTTGTATGTTCCATCAACTTTATACGTGTATGAAGAATTATTTGCCTCATCTAATAATTTTCCATCTAAAAACCACTCAGTTTTAGCTGCTATTAGTGAACTTAATGATAACGTGTTAGACCCAAATGAATCGAAAGATAATATTGGTGGGAAATTATCAACTGATTGAAAAATAGGAATACTATTCGACGAACTGACCTGGCAGAATGAATTTGTCTTATTTATCAATTTTAAACTATAATAGCCTGGTTCAGTTGCTTTTAGAGTAAAACCATTTTCGTTTGGTAGATACTGCCCGTTTTTGTACCATTGATAATTGAAATTGTGGTTATCAATGATTTCATTGGCTAATGAAATCATACCTGAAGAGGCTCTTTGAATTAAAACTGTATTCTCTTTACACTTTTCTTCTTTTATGCTCCTAAAAATGCTTACTAAAGCTGTAGGATTATTAACACTTGGAAAGGTGTTTAGATTAAATACCGATTGAACATAACCCTTTTGCGACATTTTCAAATCATGCCAGCTCCTTGGTCTATAATTTTCATGAATAAAGTCTCCTACATTTTCATTTTTATCATATTTCATCAAATATTTTATCCATGCTAAATCATTACTAATCTGTAATCCACCACGAAGACAACTTGAATATGTACTACTCAAACATACATCACTTTGAGCAAAAGTTACCTTTGTTATCAGGACAAATAGAAAAAACATAAACAAGGTTAGCACTTTTCTCATAAATATCTGAAAGCAATCTTAGAAGTTAAACGGACACACTTTATATCTTTGACTGAAAGTAACACCAAAAGGTTGTAATACCCACAAAAAAAACCTCAAACTTTCGTTTGAGGTTTTTTAGCTAAAACTTTACGAGCAATTAAGCTTCTTTTGTTTCTTCGCCTTCAGCAGCAGGTGCTTCTGGGGCTTCTTCTACCGCAGGAGCAGCTTGAACAACTGCTTCAACAGCAGGAGCTTCTTCTACAACCTCAGCTGATGATTCGTCAGCAACTGGAGCAGCTTCAACAGCACCTTCAGCCTTCTTACCACCACGACGGCTACGACGTGTTTTAGTAGATTTTTCTTCTACTGAAGTCAATAATGCTTCGTTATAATCAACCAATTCAATCAAGGCAACTTCAGCGTTATCACCAAAACGTGTACCTAATTTGATGATACGAGTATAACCACCGTTACGGTTAGCTACTTTTTCAGCAATTTCACCAAACAATGTTTTGATAGCCTCTTTGTCTTGTAGGTAAGAGAAAACAGTTCTACGAGAGTGCGTACTGTCATTTTTTGATTTCGTAATCAAAGGCTCAACATATTTACGCAATTCTTTAGCTTTAGCCAAAGTTGTTTCAATACGCTTGTATTGGATTAAAGAAATCGCTAAATTTTTCAATAACGCATCTCTGTGCGAATGAGTTCTACCTAAATGGTTGATTTTGTTTCCGTGTCTCATTATATTTGTTTCGTAAGTAACGGTCAAAAATGCCTACGCAGTCTTAGCAATTCCACCTATCACGATTATTAATTTATTTACTCGATAACTGCGGTTCGAAAAATATATAAAAAATCCTCTTTCTATATTAAATCATGGAAAGAGGAAAGTCTATTTTCAATCTTCGTCTAACTTATATTTCAATACATCCATACCGAAATGCAAGCCTTTGTCAGCAACTAATTGCTCCAACTCCGTCAATGACTTCTTACCGAAGTTACGGAATTTCATCATATCAGCTACCTCAAGTCTTGCCAAGTCGCCCAATGTACGAATATCAGCAGATTTCAAACAGTTGTACGCACGTACCGACAAGTCTAAATCTTGTAACGAAGTCTTCAATAGCTTACGCATATGTAAGAACTCTTCATCAACAATATTATCTTCGTCATCTTTCTTGGTATCAAATACCATATTTTCGTCCGTAAACTTCAAGAAGTGTTGAATCAAAATATGAGCAGACTCTTGTAAAGCACGCTCAGGGTGGATTGAGCCATCCGTTTTAATTTCAAGAAGGAGTTTTTCGTAGTCAGTTCTTTGCTCTACACGCGTATTCTCAATGCTATACTTAACATTTTTGATAGGTGTAAAGATTGAATCAATGGAAATAAATCCAATTGGTAAATCGTTTTGTTTTTGCTCATCAGCAGCTACATAACCACGTCCTTTATCAACAATGATTTCAATCTCCAATTCTTTTTGGTCATCCATACGAGCGATAACCAAATCAGGGTTCAAGATTTGAAAACTCTGTGTAAATTTACCGAGGTCACCCGCAGTCAAAACACTTTGATTTTTGATTCTAACCGTAAATTTATTATCTACATAGTCAGAAACTTTTTTAAAACGAACCATTTTAAGATTCAAGATGATTTCTGTAACATCATCAACAACCCCATCAATGCTCGAAAATTCGTGTAATACCCCCGGGAATCTAACCGAAGTAATTGCATAACCTTCTAAAGAAGACAACAAAATACGACGAAGTGCGTTTCCGATGGTCACACCATACCCTCTTTCGAGTGGTTTAAACTCGAAAAAGCCATGGAAGTCGTCAGCTTTTTCCATGACAACCTTGTCAGGCATTTGAAATGCTAATATTGACATACGTATGCAGTGTGTTTGTTTTCGTTAACTAAAAGGTGGTTAGCTTTACCACCAATAAAAAAACGTAGCTGTGCCACTACCGCTTTTAACAGTAATGGCACAACCACTGTACAAATATTATTTGTTATATAACTCGACGATAGCCTGCTCGTTGAAGTTTTCAGGGATTTGGTCACGCTCTGGGTAGCTGATAAATTTACCAACCATTTCAGTAGCATCCCACTCTAACCAGTTGTAACGTTTTGCGTTACGTGCTTTTAAACTATCAGAAATGGCAACGAGAGCCTTTGATTTCTCACGTACACCAACAAGCTGACCTGGTTTTAAAATCAACGAAGGAACATTTAAAACAGTTCCATCAACTGTGATATGGCAGTGCGTCACCAACTGACGTGCAGCACGACGTGTTGGAGCGATTCCTAAACGATAAACTGTGTTGTCAAGACGACCTTCACAAAGTTTCAATAGGTTGTCACCAGTACGTCCTTCTTTTACTGAAGCAAGGTGGAAGAAACGTGCAAACTGACGCTCTAATATACCATAAGTATACTTAACTTTTTGTTTTTCAATTAATTGTTGACCGTATTCAGATTTTTTACTTTTACGGCCTTTTCCGTGTTGGCCTGGAGGATAAGCTTTTTTACTTAATGCTTTACTTGGCCCCATTACTGGTTCACCAAATTTTCTTGAAATCCTTACTTTTGGACCTGTGTATCTTGCCATTTTTTATTGGTTGTTAAAATGAAATAGAGATTGATTAGCCCCAATGTCCAAACTATCAATCATTTTGAAAATCAAAATCGCAATAATCTGCCTTCTATTTCTTTTCCCGTCTATAAACGAGAACTATTGAAAATTATTATATACTAATGCAACAAAAGAATGAAAACTTTAAGCGTAAAAATTTAGTTGCATAAGCAGTAAATCTACGATTATCGTTTACATTCTTCTGTAATCTATTAAACTCTTCTACGCTTAGGCGGACGACATCCATTGTGTGGAAGTGGCGTTACGTCAGTAATTGTAGTAACTTCGATACCTGAGTTTTGAATAGTACGGATGGCCGACTCACGTCCTGAACCTGGTCCTTTTACAAAAACTTCAGCTTTTCGCATTCCTGCTTCGTAAGCTACTTGAGCACAACTCTGAGCTGCCATTTGTGCAGCATAAGGTGTATTTTTCTTTGAACCTTTAAAACCCATTTTACCTGCTGAACCCCAAGAAATTACTTGACCTTGGCTGTTTGTAACAGAAATAATGATGTTATTGAAAGAAGCTCTGATGTGTACTTGGCCTACTGGCTCTACAATCACAACTCTCTTTTTTGCTTTATCTTTTCTTTTTGCTTGTGCCATTGTGACAAAACATTGTTAAAATGATTGGCAGTACAGAAAAACCTATACTCTGTTCGATTTTTTACCCTTTCATAAAAAATCCTTCTTTAAACTCAGTGAAGAGTTAAGGGGGTTACTTAGTTGCTTTTTTCTTGTTAGCAACAGTCTTACGCTTACCTTTACGGGTACGTGAGTTGTTTTTGGTACGTTGTCCACGAAGTGGCAAACCTTTACGGTGACGAACACCACGGTAACAACCAATGTCCATCAATCGCTTGATAGCAAGTTGTACTTCTGAACGCAATTGACCTTCAACAGTCATTTCTTCCGTAATGATACCACGAATGGCATTAGCTTCACTATCATTCCACTCGCCAGCTTTTTTATCAAAACTGATA
>JAIYBU010000136.1 GCA_027488335.1 Cytophagaceae bacterium | reverse complement strand
TCGTCGTAATGGCCTTTCATAAAATTTTTGATGCTAAACGCTCCGCTCATACTAAACAAATGAGCAACTAAATCGGGATTTTTGAAAGCAAAGTTAGAACAATGATACCCACCAAAACTACAACCTGCTACCGCAATCCGATGCACACTACATTCACGCTGAATGGCAGGTACAAGTTCATCTTTCAAGAAATGTGTGTAAAGATTATAATTGTAAATCTTTGTGTGTGCAGGTAAATCTTTGGCATAAAAACTCTGAAAATCAATACTATCAATATTATATAGTTTTATTTTTCCAGCGTCAACCAAATCACCAACGGTGTCGAGAAGCCCAAAATCCTTGTTTTGTAGATAATTTCCCATTGAAGTCGGGAACATTAGAATAGGATAGCCCCAATGCCCACTAATTAACAAGTCGATATCTCGACTCATGATGTGTGAATAAAACTTTATATGTTTTTCTTGCATAAATATTCGCTGTATGTTTGATGAAAGTGCAAAATTCGTGTTTTGTTTTTACTTTTAAAAATTACTTTGCCAAATAAAATATTGAATATTGGTAATTTTTGACTTTTTGTCTCCTTGAATTTGTTGTGTTTTGTTTTATTTGTAAAATTTTATTTTGTATTTAGGCAATGTGAAGCATTTTCATGTCGAATATTTTCTTTTGACAAAATCTATAATTTGTATGAAATATTAGTCCAATTTCTGCAATGAAACAAATGATTTTTGTTTTTTTATTTTTGTAGGTAAAGGTTTTGTTAAATTTGCAGAATCTTTCATCACAAAAAAACAAATAAGTGCAGAACGTAACTATCATTAGTAATCAGAAATTCCAATCAACTTTTCTTAATCGTGAGATAGTTTATGAAATACTTTTACCACCTAACTACGAAAATTTATCAAATTTAAAAGTCTTGTACATGAATGATGGACAAGATTTGGAAGCCCTCAAAATTGAACAAACCTTAAATAAGTTATATACTACACTCGTAATTCAGCCTTTGATTTTTATCGGAATACACACGAATGAAAATCGCCTAAAAGAATACGGAACGGCGTCCATAACAGATTATAAAAACCGAGGAAATTTAGCGGGGGCATACCAAAGTTTTATTACTTTAGAGTTTATTCCTTTCATTATTTCCAAGTATAAAGCTTCCAGTTTAAGTACCGATAACTTTTTCTGTGGTTTTTCTTTAGGTGGCCTTTCAGCAATGGATTTGGTTTGGGGTAACCCCGACTATTTTTCAAAAGTTGGGGTTTTTAGTGGCTCTTTTTGGTGGCGAAAAAAAGCCTACGAAGATGGATATGATGATTATAATGACCGAATTATGCACGTTTTGGTACGTAACGGAAATTATAACGTTGGTCAGAAATTTTGGTTGGAGTGCGGTACAAACGATGAAAAAGACGACCGAAATAATAACGGAATCATTGATTCGATTGATGATACGCTTGATTTAATCAAAGAATTGGAGGCAAAAGGGTATAAAATTGGACAAGATATTGAGTATGTGGAGATTATAGACGGTGAACATAATCAGAAAACATGGAGCGAAGCCATGCCATTATTTTTGAAATGGTTGGTTGGCAAATAAATGTGGCCGAATTTGGGAGTTTTGCGAAATTTGTGCGTTTAAATTGTGAAATACTTAAAAAAGAACAAAATTTACATTTTTCGCAAATTTATACTTCCTAAAACAACAATGAAAAGAACCTTTACGATGATTCTTTTGACATCCATCCTTATGTCAATGTCTCCCCCTGCAAATTTTTTTGAACAGCAACTCAAGTTTCCAAGAGTTCAAGCTGCCAATCGTGAGAAAGGTAAAGCCGTTGGTGATTTACTTGCCTCAAAAAGTATTAATTCAAGTAATTTTGATTTATTTTTAAGAGCTTTCAAAAAAGAACAAAGATTGGAGGTTTGGGCAAAAAATAAGTCAGATGATACTTTTACGGCTATTAAAAGCTATGATTTTTGTGCTACTACTGGCATTTTAGGCCCTAAGCGACGTTCGGGCGACCGACAGATTCCCGAAGGATTTTATGAAGTAGATTTGTTTAATCCACAGAGTCAATATTTGCTATCATTTCGCATCAATTATCCAAATAAATCAGATTTGGTTTTTGCCAATAAACTGAATCCTGGTGATAATATTTTTATTCATGGGCATTGCGTAACGATTGGATGTATTCCAATTGGTGATGAAAATATTCAAGAATTATATTTGTTAGCCGCCAAGGCAAAAAGTGCAGGCGGTAAGATAAATGTGCATATTTTTCCAACAATTATGAATGAACAAAACTATAAAGCTATCAATAATGAATTTGGTACAGATGCCAGTTTATTAGCTTTCTGGTCATGGCTAAAACCTGCTTATGATGCTTTTGAAAGTTCTAAAAAACTTCCTACCATTGTGATAGAAGATTCTGGTAAATATTTAGTTAAATAAATGATTAGTAGCGTTTTGAACGGTATTTTCTTGCGAAAGAAAACACCTGTTTCATTTAAAAAATATTTTGGCACGATTTTTTATCTTGATAACTGTAGTAGTACGTTGTTTCCGACCAAAATTCATTCTTTCTCGTTTATACTACTGTACTTACTCTTTTTGAGTAGTACAGTAGTATTTTCGCAAGTGAGTATCTTTAAATTTCCTGCTAATAATCAAGTTATTCAGCGAAATGAGCAAGATGAGGCTGTTTTTCAAGTTGTGGGAAAGATTACAGAGAGTCGCTATACTTCGATTAGTCTCCGAATACTTAAAGATGGGAATGTATTTTACGAGCAAGTTAAAATGACTTCTACTCAGTTTTCATTTGAACCAACTTTGCAGGCTGGTAATTTCAACTACACTTTTATTTTATTGCTTGACGGAATCATTGAAGTTAAACGAACGACCCGAGTTGCTGTCGGTGATATTTTTTTAGTATACGGACAGTCGAATGCACTTGGGTCAGGCGGAATTAATACCTACACGCCAGCACGTAACCCTCTCATGAGATTTTTTACGGTTGCAAATTTTAATAATGGTGACAGTGAATGGGTATTGCCATATCAGACCTCAACTTGGCCTGGAACGGGTGCATCAGAACTATTAAAATTTTTGTGTGATAAATATAATTATCCAGTAGGAATTATTATGGCATCAGTTGGGGGAGCTCAAATTTCAGCATTAAACAATAGAAATACTCAAAACCCTTTTGATTTAAACACCCATTATGGTAAACTATTAAGTCAAACTGCTTTCAGTAATACTAAGGAAAACTTGAAGTATATAATTTTTAAACAAGGCGAGGGAGATGCCTCAATGCCATTAGAATCTCAAAGGTATAAAGGTGAGTTTGAAAAACTCTATAATAATTTTATACTTGATTTTCCAAATTTAAAAAAAATTTATAATCTACAAATTGATATTCTAACCGACCCTAATAGTAAAGCAGGGCTTTTGAGGGACTTTCAGCGGCAATCAGCGAATCTTTTCCCAAAAATTACTTCGATGAGTTCAGTAGGTACAGTCGGTTACGATGGTTTACATTATACATTGAGTGGGTATAGTCAAACTGCCTATGAATTATCAAGAATTATAGGAAAAGATGTGTATAATGATATTCAAACATCTCAGATTTATTCGCCGAATATTAAGCATATTTATAAGTCAAATAATAAGTTGATTTTAGAATTTGATGAAGGTATGGAAATGGTATATCCGAATGATACGTTGATAAATGATAAACTATGGAAGATGAAAGACTTCATTTTTATAAATGGCCAAAGTAATTTAGTGGTTTCTGGGCAAAGTCAAGCGAATAAGGTAGTGCTTACTTTGGTCGATGGAGTAATGCCAAAACATGTATCATATTTACCCAACTATTATGGTACTTTTGGAATAGATTACTATAATGGTACACATCTTAAAAATACTCTCGGAATGCGTGCATTTAGTTTTGAAAATGTAAATGTTGAGACTACGCCCGTTAATTTGTCATTCAAAATCAATCAGGCTGCTAAAGTAGTACTTTTGTGGAATGTAAATGATAGTTTTCAGATACAACGTTCGTACAATAATATTGATTTTACCACAATTAGAAATGTTACCGATACCAATTATACCGATAATGATGTTGAAGTTGAGCAAAAATACTTTTATAGACTTGTTTCCAGCCAAAATACTTCTAACACGATTGAAGTATCTTTAAAATGTCTTGAAAACTATACTTTAAGTTTTTTACCTGCTACAAGTAGTTTTATTGGAGTTAATTCAATAATTACTGCAAATGTCACGATACCTCGATTCAAACGACTATCTTTGGAAGCAAATAAGTCAATAAACTTAGAACCAGGTTTTAGTACCGAAATAGGAAGTGTATTTTCGGCTAAAATGGGTGGTTGTAAAAATAATTAAACATGCTCCTTTTTTATCAATCCGATATTGAGAAAACGCCAATTTTAAGTGAAGAAGATTCAAGACATTGTGTAAAAGTTTTGAGAAAAAACATCAAAGATAAAATTCATGTAGTAGATGGAGTAGGTGGGTTATTTGAATGTGAAATTACGAAGGCTCACGAAAAAAAGTGCGAAGTCAGAATTATTTCGGTGAAAAGAGATTTTGAAAAAAGAAATCATTATTTGCACATTGCGATTGCTCCAACAAAAAATGCCGACCGTATCGAATATTTTATTGAGAAGTGCGTTGAAATAGGAGTTGATGAAATTACGTTAATTCAGACCAAACATTCTGAACGTAAAAATCAGAAAACCGAAAGACTTGAAAAAATAGCCATTTCGGCCATGAAACAATCGCTGAAAGCCTATTTACCAAAAGTTAATGAACTGGTAGATTTTGAGAAATTCATTAAATCAGTCGATATTGAAGCAAAATTTGTGGCACATCTGACCGATGATGCAAAACCTTTGAAGGAAGTAGTAGTTGATAAATCAAAAGTTTTATTGATGATTGGTCCTGAAGGCGATTTTGCTAAGGATGAGATTCAATTTGCACAAAAATCTGGTTTTCAGGTGGTTACGCTCGGAAATTCAAGGCTTCGCACAGAAACCGCAGGTGTTGTTGCTTGTACGATAGTTAATAGTTTTCAGTAGGGTAGGTTTTCAACCTGTCAATTATTAGTGGGTGTTTAAGATTTTTTAATTGACTTTATGAAAAAATATATTTTAGTATTTCTAAGCGTTCTAAGTGTGAATTTTGCCTTTGCACAACAACCAACCATCAAAATCGGTAAGCTAAAATACGGTGGTGGTGGCGACTGGTACGCTAATAAAACTTCGTTACCAAATTTGATTAAGTTTTGTAATCAAAACTTAAAAATGAATATTTTCCCCGAAGAAGATATTATTGAAGTCGGTAGCACCGATATTTTTCAATATCCTTTCATTCACATGACAGGACATGGGAACGTCGTTTTCAATGATGGAGAAGTGCAGAACCTCCGTAGATATTTAGTTTCGGGCGGCTTTTTACACATTGATGATAATTACGGACTGAATAAATTTATTCGCCGTGAGATGAAAAAAGTTTTCCCAGAATTAGAGTTTGTAGAACTCCCTTTTTCGCATCCAGTTTACCAACAGAAATATAAATTTGCTAATGGATTACCCAAAGTACATGAGCATGATGGCAATGCACCGCAAGGTTTTGGATTAATTTGGCAAGGCCGATTAGTTTGTTATTTTAGTTATGAATGCGATTTAGGAAACGGCTGGGAAGACCGCAGTGTATATAATGACCCCGAGGAATTGCGTCAGAAAGCTCTGCAAATGGGAGCTAATTTGGTTCAGTATGCCTTTACAACCTACTAAAATTGGATATTTCGGAGAATATTTTTAGGATATTTTGAAGAACTTTAGTTTTGTTATATATACGTTATCAACATTCTTAATGAGTTTAGCGTTAGACTTGTATATTTGTATTTTAACAAACAACAAAACTCCTATTTTATAAGCATGGTTGCTGCATTATCTTTTTTCTTTGCCCATTGGTATTTGTCGCTCTTTAGTCAAACATTTTTCTTGCACCGTTATTCTGCTCATAAAATGTTTACGATGAACAAATTTTGGGAGCGTTTTTTCTACCTCTTTACTTACTTAACCCAAGGTTCTTCTTATTTAAATCCTCGCTCGTATGCAGTTTTGCACCGAATGCACCACGCATATAGCGATACTGAAAAAGACCCACATTCTCCGCATCACACTGAGAACCTATTTACGATGATGTGGAAAACAAAAGATATTTATAATGCTGTTTTGAACTATAAATTCAAGATTGAAGAGCGTTTTGAGAAAGATTTACCAGAGTGGAATCTGATTGATAAAATTGGAGATAATTGGGTATCTCGTTTAGCTTGGGGATTTTCTTACATAGCATTCTATGTCGTAGGATTCTTCTATTTCGATATTCATTGGGGATTTTTCTTCCTCTTACCAATTCACTTCTTAATGGGGCCAATTCACGGTGCAATCGTAAATTGGAGTGGTCATAAATACGGTTATCAAAATTTTGATAACCACGATGAATCAAAAAATTCATTAATTTTTGATGTCTTGATGATGGGCGAATTATTTCAAAATAATCACCATAAGCACCCAATGTCAATCAATTTTGCCAAGAAATGGTATGAATTTGACCCAACGTATCCATTGATTAAGTTTCTTACTTGGACAAAAATTATTACGCCTAAAAAAGCATAAGATAAAAAGTTCTGAATGTAGAGTTCTGAATTCTGAGTTAAATTTATTCAGTTTTCAGAACTCTTTTTAGTTTCTATTTATTCTGATTCAGAACTTATAATTCAAGACTCAGTACTTGCCTTCGCTTCTTCGTCAATATGACGTTTCATGCTTCGGCAAGTGCTTTCTAAGATTTCGATTAGTTTCTTATCTCCTGTGGCATCAGCTACTAATTGAGCTACATTTCCTACAATGTCCACCGCAAAATGCTTCATTTCATCTACTGGCATATCTTTTGTCCAAAGGTTAATTCCCAATAAACCACGGTGATAATGGTCCCAAACGCCTATGGCAATTGCTTTTGTTTCGTTGATTCCTTCGTTAGGGTTTTCTGTTGCATCCCAAAAAATTCTTTCAGGAATGCGGCTTTCATCTAATTCTACAGTAAAATTAATTTCTGATTTTTTCATGTTTCGATTCTATAACTGTTTCAGTAAATAATAAGTTTTTGGCCGATAAAGTTCAAAATATATCTAAGAAGGGATAAACTTATTTTAGAAAAAAATACAAAATCTCTTTCGCATGAGAGTACAGGATAGTATTTTTAGCGACTCAATATTACTTTGGGATAATATTTTATTGAAAAACTACAAAAAACTAACCCTATTTACTTGAAATGACTGCAATCTTAGGTATTATTTTTCACTTCTTGGGCGGTTTTGCTTCGGGAAGTTTCTACATTCCATACAAAAAAGTGAAAGGCTGGGCTTGGGAAAGTTATTGGATTGTCGGCGGGCTTTGTTCTTGGCTCATCGTTCCACCTTTGGCTGCTTATTTGACGATACCTAATTTTTGGGAAATTATTGCTGGAGAAGCAGGAGATACACTTTTTTGGACTTATCTGATGGGTTTACTTTGGGGAATTGGTGGTCTTACCTATGGGCTTGGCGTACGATATTTGGGAGTTTCGTTGGGTAGTTCAATTATTCTTGGTTTATGTTCGGTTTTTGGTTCAATAATTCCTTCGGTTTATTATGATTTTGTACATACGCCTGGAAAAGACACTATTACTGATTTAATGACTACCAATTGGGGACAAATGGTACTTTTAGGTCTATTAGTTTGTGTAGTAGGAATCGTGATTTGTGGCAAAGCTGGTGGAATGAAAGATAAAGACCTTGTAGGGGCAAATAAATCTGATGAAGAATTTCAAATTACAAAAGGCTTAATTGTTGCCGTAATTTCGGGCGTTTTGAGTGCTTGTTTTAGCTTTGGTATCGAAGCAGGTTCGAGTATGGCCAATGTAGCTAATGAAATCTGGGTGGCTCAAAACCCAAATCAAGGAGAGTTTTTGTATAGAAATAATGTGGTTTATATAGTTATTCTTTGGGGCGGACTTACAACCAATTTTCTTTGGTGTATGTATCTAAATTTCTCAAATAAAACTTTCGGTGATTATACAAATCAGAAAACACCGTTATTGAAAAACTATATTTTCTCTGCAATTGCTGGAACAACATGGTTTTTACAATTCTTTTTCTACGGAATGGGTGAAAGTAAACTTGGCAACGGCCCAAGTTCTTGGATTTTACACATGGCGTTTATTATTTTAGTTGCCAATTCATGGGGTTTAGTTTTGAAAGAATGGAAAGGCGTTTCAAAGAAAACCCTCACCACTATTATTGTGGGAATCCTGACAATTGTCCTTTCGGTGTTGATTGTTGGCTATGGCAACTCATTGAAGTAAAAATGGAGTACACAAAAAATCCATGAAACTTAGACTTTCATGGATTTTTTGTGTAGAAAATAATGTATCAAGACGCCCCAAAAACTCTTTTCAAAATTTCTGATGTACGAGCCAATGGATTTTCCCTAATTCTTGCTTCTTCTTGCTCCACTAAAATAAATAAACCATCAATGGCTTTTTGAGTAGCATAACCTTTCAAATCAGGATTTACTTTTTGTGTAAATGGTAAAGCGTTATAAGTTGTTGCTAAATCAGTATAGTATTTTGTTGCTTGTGTTTTTTGTAATGCTTTTTCTACTACTGGCATAAATGCTTGTACCAAAGCTGCCGAGGTTGTACGTTTCAAAAACATTGTTGCGGCATTTTTATCGCCACGCAAAATACCCCAGGCATCCGAAAACGACATACTCAAAATGGCATTTACAAAAATTGGTTTTGCTTCTTTGGCCGCTTCTTCTGCACCACGATTGAGCGATAAGACAAATTTATCAACTTCTCCGCCCAAACCAATTTTACGAAGAGCCGTTTCAACTCTTTGCACTTCTGGAGGAAATGGAATTTTGATTGTTGGATTCAAATAAAAGCCATTTGTTTTTGAAGCACTATCGGCTCCTTTATTGATTCCCACTTTCAATGCTTCTTTCAGACCCATCACCACATCATCGTTAGTCAATGCTCCGCCACCTTGTGTCTGAGTAATAACATCATTTAAAACTTTTCCGAAATTTATCTTTTGTCCTGCACAACTTTGAAGCGTCAAAATACTGATTAAGAACGAAATAATGAGTAATCTTTTCATTTGAATGAATTTTCTAATTGTTTTTGTGAATAATTAATTGTTCTACTAACGAATCAACAGTGAAAATTGTATTTTTGTGCAACGAAAGTTTTGAAAGCACAAATCTACGTGTTTAGCATACATTTTACTCAACGTTTTCTATATATGAGACCCATTTTAGCGGAAGTAGTAACCATTGGTGACGAAATTTTGTACGGACAAATAACCGATACCAATACTCAATGGATGAGTACAGAATTGGATAAAATAGGAATCAAGACCGTAAGAAAATCATCGGTCGGTGACCAAGAAGATAAAATTTTACAGATTTTGGAAGAAGCCGAAAGTCGTGCTGATATTATTTTATTGACAGGAGGACTGGGACCAACAAAAGATGATATTACCAAGAAAATGCTTTGTAAATATTTCGATGATACACTCGTCATCAATGAAGATGCGTTGGCGTTTATTACCGATTTCTTTGTAAAGAGAGGCCGCCCAATGACCGAACTCAACCGTCAGCAAGCTGCTGTTCCGAGTCGTTGTACGTATTTGGCAAATAAGACTGGTACAGCCCCAGGAATGTGGTTTGAGCGTAATGGCACCGTTTTTGTTTCGATGCCAGGTGTGCCGCATGAAATGAAATATTTGATGTCGAATGAGGTAATTCCTCGTTTAAAGACCTTTTTCGAGACACCGATTATTTACCACAAAATGATTCGTACGATTGGCGTAGGGGAGTCGTTTTTGGCTGAAAAAATTGAACATTGGGAAGATAATTTACCCGAACACATAAAACTGGCCTATCTACCCAGTTTCGGACAGGTCAGATTAAGACTTACGGCCGTTGGAACGGATGAGGAACAACTTAAACAAGAAGTAGATGCCGAAATCGAAAAAGTTTTACCATTGATTGGTTCTTCGGTTTTTGGTTTTGATAATGATGATTTAGAAGTAGCTATTGGCAAAGAACTAAAGAAACGAGCATTAACCGTTTCGGCTGCGGAAAGTTGTACTGGTGGATACATTTCGCACATGTTTACGAAAGTAGCTGGAAGTTCAGCGTACTTTATGGGCAGCGTGGTAAGTTATGATAATTCGGTGAAAATCAATGTATTAGGTGTAAACCCCGAAACAATTGCCCAATATGGGGCTGTAAGCGAAGAAACCGTCACGCAAATGGCCGAAGGTGCAAGAAAATTGATGAAAACTGATTTTGCAATCGCAACCAGTGGAATTGCTGGTCCCGACGGTGGAACGCCCGAAAAACCAGTTGGCACACTTTGGATTGCTTGTGCGATGGAAGGCCGCACAATTGCCAAAAAAGTGCAGATGGCTAACCAGCGAGATACTAATATTCAGTATGGTAGCGTTGTGGCATTAAATTTACTCCGAAAAATGATGAACGGCGACTATGAAAGTTAAGATTTTATGATTTTATGGTGGTTTTTTTTGCACGTCAATTTACCGTTACAACCATCAGGAACATAATACAAGTAACGTCATGAAATTTTATTTTACCTCACTGTCTTTTGATAGTGGACAATGAAAGAAAACTTCAACAAAACTATAAAATATGGCTTTAATTGAAATGATAATGCCCAAAATGGGTGAAAGTATTTTTGAGTGTACGGTTTTAAACTGGCTGAAAAATGTTGGTGATAAAATTGAAGCCGATGATATGATTTTGGAGGTAGCTACCGATAAAATTGACACGGAAATTGGAGCATCTCATTCGGGAATCATTAAAGAGTTTTTGGTGCAGAAAGGAGAGGTGGCTGTTATCGGAAAACCTGTTTGTATCATCGAAATTGCTGGCGAAGAAACTGCTCCTCAACCCAAAGTAGTGGAAGAGGCAAAGTCTAATGAAATAACCGAGGTAGAAAAGTTGATAAAGGAGCCTGTTAGTGATTTTGTAAATTTACTGACTACTCCACCAGTAACAACAAAGCCAACCACGCCATCAAATAATAGGTTTTATTCGCCTTTGGTGCTAAATATTGCCAAAGAAGAAGGGATTTCGTTTGAAGAACTTGATAAAATCGTAGGAACAGGTTTAGAGGGTCGAGTAACGAAAGATGATATTTTGGCTTATGTAAAACAAGGTGTTTCGGTGCCAGCGGTTGCCCCAATTGCCGAACGAATCGTCGTTGTTGCTTCGGGTAGCGACCAAATTATCGAAATGGACAGAATGCGTAAAATGATTGCCGAACGAATGGTAGAATCGAAACGCATTGCTCCTCACGTAACTTCGTTTGTAGAAACCGATATGACCAATACCGCTGTTTGGCGAGACAAAACGAAAGGTAAGTTTAAGCAAGATACTGGCGAGAATATTACTTTTACTCCATTGCTCATAGAGGCAGTAGTGAAAGCAATTAAAGATTTTCCGATGATAAATGTGCAAGTAGATGGCGATAAAATCATTAAAAAAGCAAAAATTAATATCGGAATGGCGGTGGCTTTGCCTAATGGAAATTTGATTGTACCCGTTATTCATGAAGCTGATTCGTATAGTTTAATTGGTCTGACAAAGAAAATAAACGACCTAACGTATCGGGCAAGAAATAATAAATTAAAAGCCGATGATTTGGCCGATGGAACACTTACGGTATCAAACATTGGTTCGTTTGGCAACATTGCTGGGACACCAATTCTGGTGCAGCCACAGGTTTCGATTTTGGCTTTTGGTGTGATTCAGAAAAAAGTTTCGGTTATTGAAACGCCACAAGGAGACACAATCGGGATTCGTCAGAAAATGATTATCTCTCATTCTTATGACCACCGAGTTGTGGATGGCTCTCTCGGCGGACAATTTGTGAAAAGAGTTTCGGATTATTTAGAAGGTTTTGATTTAGATAGAAATTTATTCTAAATAAACGTTAAAATCTTTTAAGAGTAAAGTTTGGCACTAAAACTATTATGCTTTAGTAATTATTAGGAAAAATTTTATTGTATAAATAAAGGCATTGAAGCATCTTCGATGCCTTTATGATTTTATTGAATTTTGAAAAAAATGGATAGTAAGCTAAATACAGAATAAGCAGATTTTGATAGATAAATACATAAATACATAAATGTTATGTAGTAATTAGTGTAAATATGTGTCATAAGTGTGCTATTCAACTGACAGGGTGGATGGAATGGAATGGTTTTACTCAAAAAACTTTCATTAATCAAAATAAACATGGAACTTTGAAAAATTAAGTGGTTTTGTGTAGATTAGAAACGCAGAACCGCACGGGCGGTCTCGTCAGAACTCAGCACTCTCAACTCAGAATTTTTTTATCATGCTTTTTAATTCTTTTGAATTTCTACTGTTTTTCCCGCTCGTTACGCTTATTTATTTTGCAATTCCGCATAAATACCGCTGGTTTCATTTATTGATGGCGAGCTGTGTTTTTTATAGCTTCTTCATCCCAATTTACATCCTAATTTTATTTTTCACGATTATAATTGACTACTTTGCGGGTATTTGGATTGAACAATCGCAAGGAAAAAAACGAAAATCGGCATTGATAATGAGTTTAGTCGCCAATATCGGTGTGCTTTCTGTTTTCAAATATTACAATTTTTTTATTGATAATTTCAACGCCATTCTTTTCAAAGTTTCTCCCGAAAACTTACTTCCTCACTGGGATATTATCTTGCCTATTGGACTTTCGTTTCATACTTTTCAAGCGATGAGCTATACAATTGAAGTTTATCGTGAGAATCAGAAAGCGGAACGTCACTTTGGTATTTACTCGCTCTACGTGATGTTTTATCCGCAGTTGGTGGCAGGGCCAATCGAACGCCCACAAAATGTAATTCATCAATTCTATGAAAAACATGAGTTTAATTACGAATTAGCAAAAAGTGGTTTACGTTTGATGCTTTGGGGAATGTTCAAAAAAGTGGTTATCGCCGACCGACTCTCAATTTTTGTTAATAAAATTTATGGTCATCCGACTGATTATCAAGGACTTCCACTCATCGTTGCGACACTTTTTTTTACATTTCAAATCTATTGCGACTTTTCGGGATATTCTGATATTGCCATCGGCTCGGCACGAGTGATGGGGTTTGATTTGATGAAAAACTTCGATAGACCTTATTTTTCCAAAAACATTTCAGAATTTTGGCGTAGATGGCATATTTCGCTTTCAACTTGGTTCAGAGATTATTTGTATATTCCACTCGGTGGAAATCGAGTAGCCGAATATCGCCGATATTTTAATCTTTTCTTTGTTTTTATGATGTCGGGGCTTTGGCACGGAGCCAGTTGGCATTTTGTAATTTGGGGAGCATTGCACGGAATTTATTTGATTTTCGGGCAATTAACCAAATCAATACAAGATAAAGTTTTATCAATTCTTCCATCAAAATTTTTGAAAGATTTACTCAATGCTTCAGTTACATTTATTTTAGTAGCGTTTGCTTGGATTTTCTTTGCCGCACATTCAAATGCCGATTCTTTCTATGTTGTCAAAAATATTTTAAAACCGAATTCGCATAGTTTTGCTCAGATTTTTGATTTAATTGGTCAAAATGATTTATATTTAATCATTATTTCGGTGGCTATTTTAGAGTTTGTGCAATGGCAACAACGAGGAAACCAAATGGCGATTAACTTTGAAAACCGTCCAAAATGGCAACGCTGGGGAGCATATTACCTGATTTTGATGATGATTTTATGCTTCGGCGTATATAATAATTCTCAATTTATTTATTTCCAATTTTAGAAAAGCAATAAGATTCGGGAAACGAAAGTTGAAGTTTAAAAAGATATTATTGGTTTGTACAATAATCATTTTCCAGTAGTTAACTAACAAATAATAAATATGAACGAAGGATTCGACCCAGCAGAAATTGCTGAACTCAAGAAAGAGTGTGAGCAAGAAGGACAAACGTATGTGATTGTAGAAGATGAAGATGGCATGAACGATTCGGGAGAATTTGCTCATTTTCAGTTTGTTGGTAAGCATGAGGGCAAAGAAGTAATTTATGATGCCGTAATGGGGACACTTCGCCTTAATCATAGCAGTTTGGTTTTTGAAGAAGCCGAAACTCGTATGAAAAAAGCTTATCCAAATTATATAGAGATTGACAAACGCAAGCCCAATCATAAAGTTGATGAAAATTTAGAGTTGATGCTCGAAGAAATCATTGAAGAATTGGAAGAAGAAGAAGTGGTAAAAGTGTCGGAATTTGTTGAGGTAGAAACAGATTTTGAATACGGTATCGGTTTAGATGTTTCGTTGAATGTGGAAGAAATTACGCACGAAGTAATCACAAAGTTTATCAGTGATTTTAATGCTGGAACACTCCAACTCGACCCAACATTGTATAGTTTTACCAGCGAAGAAGAAGAATAGAAAAAATCTAACTTGTTCACTGTAGCGAAACAATTTAGAAAATTGTTTTACAATTTATATGGAAAACAAACAAAATACTGGTTTTCAAGGCACTTCTAATTATGTAGCTACTCGTGAGCTTCAGACAGCGGTAAATGCGGCAGTAGCCTTACAACGTCCGCTTTTAATTAAAGGCGAACCAGGAACTGGCAAAACTTTATTGGCATTTGAGGTGGCAAAGGCTCTCAATAAGCAATTGTTTACGTGGCATGTAAAATCTACGACCACCGCCCAACAAGGACTCTACGAGTATGATGCCGTTTCGAGGCTTAGAGATTCTCAATTGGGCGACGACCGAGTGCATCAGGTAGAAAACTACATCAAAAAAGGTAAAATCTGGGAAGCATTCGACACCGAAGAACAATCTGTTTTATTGATTGATGAAATTGATAAAGCTGATATTGAGTTTCCTAATGATTTATTGCAGGAACTCGACCGCATGGAGTTTTATTGCTACGAACTCAAGCAAACCATCAAAGCCAAGCATCGCCCGATAATTATCATTACCTCTAATAATGAAAAAGAATTGCCCGATGCTTTTCTTCGCCGTTGTTTCTTCCATTTCATTCGTTTTCCCGATAAAGAAACCATGCAACAAATTGTTGATGTACATTATCCGAAACTCGAAGAAACTTTGTTGATGAATGCTCTAAAAACTTTTTTCGGTATCAGAGAAGTAAAAAATATCAAGAAAAAACCATCGACGAGTGAATTAATAGATTGGTTGCGATTGCTTTTAGTCGGAAAAGTGTCGGCCGAAGATTTAGAGGATTTGAATAAAATGAACGAAATTCCACCGTATCTCGGTGCATTGCTCAAAAATGAATCAGATTATGATTTATTTAAGGCTTTGCGTGAGAAGGGCGTGAAGTAAATCAAAGTATTATTGTGAAAGAGCTATTTGAAGGTATTTTACGAATTCAATATTTTCAGTTTAAAATAATAAATTTTGATTTTAGACAAAAAAAGTTTGTTTTCGGATACAATGATGCTGGTGAACTCTATGCTATTAATTCAATCCGAAATAATATTTTTTCTTTGATTTTTTATGGTGGTATTCTTTGTTTGCCATTTAACTTGATTTTTGTCAATAAACTTGAAGAAGTAATAGCTTTTGTGGTTTTATATGTACCAGTATTTGCATTTTGTCTAAGAAAATTCTTGTGGTTGATAAGAGGATACGAACGAATTACAATTTCTTCAACATCAATTATTCATGAGTTTGTAGGAAGTTTTTGGATGAAAACACAAATCTATAAATATGTTAAGATAAAGGATATTTGGTATAGTCCTCAACTTCATTTCGAGGATTCATTTGACGAATTGAAATTCAAGGTTTTTTTGCAGCAAAGTATATTAAGTCGAATATTTTTTTACAGGACAGTTGGAGCTTTGTATTTGACACACATAAATAAAAATAAGATTCGTATTTTTAGTAAATTGTCATTCACTGAAAAAGAGTTTCTTTTTAATGAAATTAATAAAAGGTTTGAAAATCAATCAGTTCTTACCGAAGAAATAATTAAGGAGCATTTATTTAGTGATTCTATTATTTCTAACGGGTTTAGCGTTGAGTTTTGAAAATTTTTATGCTAACCAATTTCTTCTTTCATCTACGAGACAACAATCTCAAAGTAAACCTTCGAGAGCATCTGACCTTGTTAGAAGCCCTCGAAAAAGAAGTTGTGGCTTATAGTACGGAAGATTTTTATTTTCTGAGTCGAGCAATCTACGTCAAGCACGAGCAGAATCTTGATTTATTTGATAGACTTTTCGGTCAGTTTTTTGATGGTGTCGAACAAATTCAATTAGAAGATTTTTTTAAAATAGAGGACAGTTGGCTGATAAACAAGTTATTAAGTGAACTAACAGAGGAAGAAAAAGAAGCCATAAAAGCTGTTGGAGGCTTGGAAGCACTACTCGAACGACTAAAGAAAACCCTCGAAGAACAAAAAGAACGCCACGAAGGTGGTAGCAAATGGGTGGGAACAGGTGGTACTTCACCTTTCGGAAATTCTGGAAATAACCCAGCGGGTGTAAGAATCGGTGGAAAAGGAGGAAATAAAACTGCTGCAAAAGTTTGGGACAAGCGAGAATTTAAAAACTATGACGATAATCTT
This sequence comes from Cytophagaceae bacterium, assembly GCA_027488335.1. Classification (GTDB taxonomy): domain Bacteria; phylum Bacteroidota; class Bacteroidia; order Cytophagales; family Spirosomataceae; genus Emticicia. The sequence continues at coordinate 5,158 of JAIYBU010000136.1, read as the reverse complement.
GAGTTGAATACCAGAAATACCCAAATGGCGTTGCGACTTTTGCGTATTTTGACCCGTGAGGGTGTTGAAGATGAATTAAATCTTGATGAAACCATTGACCGAACATGCAATAATGCAGGATATTTGGACATAAAAATGCAGGCATCTAAGCAGAATCGAGTGAAGGTTTTGCTTTTGCTCGATGTGGGTGGTTCGATGGATGATTTTATTGAAGAATGTTCGATGCTTTTCTCATCGGCTAAACATCAGTTCAAAAATTTAGAGTTTTATTATTTTCATAATTGTGTTTATGAAAACCTTTGGAAAGACAATGAGCGAAGGTATGAAGATAAAATATCGACGTGGGATGTGCTGAATAAATACAACAAAGATTATAAAGTAATTTTCATTGGCGATGCGTCCATGTCGCCGTGGGAATTAGCTGAACCACGAGGTAGTGTAGAGCATTATAATGCAGAAGCTGGAACGGTTTGGCTCGAACGTTTCAAAGATAAATTTCCGAATTTGGTTTGGCTCAATCCAATCAATGATGGTTATTGGCAATATACCCACACGATTCAAGAAATCAGAAAGTGGTCTGATAATCGAATGTTTCCACTGACAATCAGTGGTTTAGAAAAAGCCATGAAATGCTTGAAGAATAGTAAATTGAAATTCATTTAATATTACTCTTTTCAAATGTTTAAAGCCCATTCTGATAAAACTTGTTGTAATATGATTCATTGCCGTCAGTTTCAACTGACGGATGTTTGTATAAAAACAAATTTGATTTTAGTCCAAATATGGGGTATGTCTAAAGTCAAACAGTTTTTGTTGTATATTAGTTACCGTCAGTTGAAACTGACGGCAATGAGCTTCTCTTACAAATTCATCAAAAACTCCATTGTATCAACACCATCCGCAAAATCTTCTAATTTTGGCACTTGAGCTTCGCCAAATTTAAAGCTATTTTCAAAACGAGCATCTGACGAGACGATACATTGGGTTTTCTCTGCATTTTCCCTTAAAATTTGTTTCAAATGTTTTTCGCTTTCATAAGTTTCATAGAAACAAGCTGATATGGGCGATACAAGGGCATCGTCTTCCTTTAAAAGTAAAAATCCATTATCGAAATGGGGTACTCTGTTGACTAAATAAATAGATTTATTGTAATCGTAGTTATTGTTATACTTATGGTGAAGTCGTATCGTACTCCAATATTCGATTGATTCATAAAATTTATCAAAACTATAGCCAACTGGTACATATAATTTAGATACATTTCTACAACCTAAACCAAAATATTGGAAAATATCGTTGCCTAAATCGGCCAATTCTGCACGAGTTTCATTGCCAGTAAGAACCGCCACCGAAGTTCGGTTTCGGCGAATAATTCTTGGCTTTGAGGCAAAATAATACTCAAAATGTTTAGCTGTATTATCGCTCCCTGTGGCAATTAGTGCATCGGCGTCGTTTAGTCTTTGAGCAATAATGATTTTGTTCTTTAATTCGGGGTCGAATTCGTAGAGTTTATTAATTAAAAATAGCATCACCGCCGTATCGCTCGAACTTAATTTTAACAAAGCAATATTTCCCGACAAAACCACACAAAGTAAATCATGAAAACCAACAGCGGGGATATTTCCTGCCATTACAAGCCCCACTTTTTGGGGTGCTTGTCTTTCGTTTTGTATATATTTTTGAGCAAATTTTTCGAGTGCGGCCTCATTTAGATAAATTTTCGCTATGTTTTCAACGGCCAATTTTACGTTATCTTCTGTAAACCAACCATTTTCATTTCTTGCCGACCAATAGAGTGATTTAAGAGCATCAGTCTCTAAATTTTGCGTGATAAAATCGCCAAGTTTTGAAAATGTAATAATATGTTTTTTATATTGCATTATTTTTAGAAAATTATTGTTCGTTTATAAAATCTTACAAAAATACAAGTAAACTGAAACTTTGAAGCCTTATATTTGTTTAAAGTTTAGTAAACTATTAAATACATAGAGAGAGTATGGCAATCATAATAACTGACGAGTGCATCAACTGTGGTGCATGCGAACCAGAGTGTCCAAATACTGCAATCTACGAAGGCGGCGTAGAATGGACATGGGCTGGTGGAACAAAACTCACAGAAGTTGAATTAGAAGATGGAACTGTAATTGGCGGAAAAGACCCGATGACACCTGTCTCTGATGAATTTTATTACATTGTGTCGGATAAATGTACGGAGTGTCATGGCTTCCATGAAGAACCACAATGTGCGGCAGTTTGCCCTGTTGATTGTTGTGTGCCTGACCCAGACCACGAAGAAGATGATGAAACTTTGCTTGCAAAAAAAGCATGGCTTCATGCCGAAGCATAAAACCGAAATAATTGAGTAGAGCATAAGTATATACTACTATATTGAGCCCCAAATTAGGTAATCTGATTTGGGGCTTTTTTGTGTCTAATTCTTGAAATTGTACAATACTAAGATAAAATTGTGTTTCAGAATATAATTTGTTAAAAATGGTAAAAGTCAAAATTATATTTGTTTTTATTTAAAATATAATTATTTCCATAAATAGTTAGATTTTGAAACATATAAATTGGTATTTTGTTATAAATTTAAAGAATATTAGATTTTTTTATATCTATTATTTGGAATTAAGTAATTTTTGTAGAAGATTTGCATGTAAATTAAATCTAACCAATGATTAATTAAACCAAAGAAAATTATGAGAAAATTAATTTTTACCGTACTTTCATTGTTTACAGTGGTAAACGTATTCGCTCAAGATGCTACAACAAAATCAGAAGAGAAGAAAAACCCATTCACATTTTCAGGGTATGTCGATACCTATTTTTTCGGAAACTTTAATGCACCAAAATCAAAATCAAATTTAGGGGCTTCTGGTTACGAAAGAGCATTTGACCAAAAGGTTGGACAATTTCAAGTTGGTTTGGCTCAAACCAAAATGACTTACGCTACAGACAAAGTTGATGGAGTTATTGATTTAACATTTGGTAACCACGGAGATTTAGGTAATTATGGAAATGCTTTAGGTCGTGTATTAGTCGGTGGCAAAGAAGCAACAGGTACTGCTTTGGCTATCAAACAAGCTTACTTAACTTGGAAAGCAACTGATAAATTATCAATTACGGCTGGTCAGTGGGGTACTCACATCGGTTATGAAGTAATTGATGCTCCAGTAAATTACAACTATTCATTGTCAAATCTTTTCAACAACGGGCCATTCTACCATACAGGTTTGAAAGCTACCGTTGCTACGTCAGCTAAATCATCTTTAACATTTGGTTTAGTAAATGGTATCGACTCAAAAGATGATAATAATAGTAAGCTCGGAACAATGGCTCAGTTTTATGTATCACCTGCTGAAGGTTGGAATTTATATGTAAACTGGATTGGTAGTGATGAAGGGGTTGATGCAAAATCATATTATTCATTGTTTGATTTGACAACCTCATATCAAATTACTGAAAAATTCTTGTTGGGCGTAAATGCAGCGTATGGTTCACAAGACAAATTGAATTGGGGAGGTGCTGCTGTTTATGCACAAGCTTCACTGTCTGAAAAATTTGGTTTGGGTGTACGTTATGAATATTTTGATAACAAATCTGGTATCAGAGCATTGAAAAACCGTGAAGGAAACGGAACATCTGTAAATTCATTCACACTAACGGGAAATGTAATTATTTCTGATAATTTATTATTCAAACCTGAGTTCCGTATTGATAGCTACGCTAAATCTAAGGCTGGAATGGCTCAATTTGAAGACAAAGATGGCAAATACACAAAAGATTCTCAATCTACATTTGGTGGTGCTTTAATCTTCAAATTCTAAAATTGTTATTAACCTAAACCAATATTTAATTTTTTGTACAACATTTAAACCTCAAATCACTATGCGTAAAAGTCCGCTTCCCCTGATTATTTTGTTAGTGCTTGCCGTTGTAGCGTTATTGTTACCAGCGGTGCCTTCTACAATCGTTACAGAAGGAATTAACTCTGGCGATACTGCTTGGATGCTTGTAAGTACTGCCTTGGTATTAATCATGACTCCTGGATTGGCTTATTTCTATGGAGGTATGGTAAATACCAAAAACGTTATCTCAACAATGTTACAAAGCTTTATTGCAATGGGCGTAATTTCTGTACTTTGGGTTACAGTAGGTTATAGCCTTGCGTTTGGCGAATCAATCGGAGGTTTTGTTGGAAATCCGATGACACACTTTATGTTTGCTGGTGTTTTAGAAAGCAAACCGTGGTCACTTGCTCCAACTATTCCGTTAGTAGTATTTGCATTTTTCCAATTGAAATTTGCCGTAATTACTCCAGCTCTTGTAACTGGCTCGTTAGCTGAGCGTATCAATTTTAAATCTTACGTATTGTTCATTATTTTATTTAGCATCTTCGTATATGCTCCTTTAGCACACTGGACATGGCACCCAGAAGGTTTCCTTTTCAAAATGGGAGTTCTTGACTTTGCTGGTGGTACAGTTGTACACATGTCGGCTGGTTGGGCTGCTTTAGCTGGTGCAATTTACTTGAAACGTCGTCGTACTCACGTAGAAGGTAGCTTCCTTCCTCCTGCAAATATTCCTTACGTATTATTGGGTACAGGTTTATTATGGTTCGGATGGTTTGGTTTCAATGCAGGTTCGGCCCTAAGTGCTGGTACATTAGCAGCTTCGGCTTTTGCTACTACTAACACTGCTGCCGCTGCTGCTGGTTTAGCTTGGGTATTGCTCGATGCTGCAAATGGTAAGAAAGTTTCAGCTCTTGGATTCTGTATTGGTGTAGTTGTTGGTTTAGTTGCTATCACGCCTGGTGCTGGTTTCGTAACAATCCCTCACGCTATCTTTATCGGTACAATTTCTTCATTGATTTCTAACTACTTAGCTCACCTCAAAACTAAAACTGCATTGGATGATACGCTTGATGTATTCCCTTGCCATGGTGTTGGTGGTATGGTTGGTATGCTATTAACAGGTGTTTTTGCAAACAAAGGAATCAATGCTGCCGTTGTTGACCAAGGTTTATTCTTCGGTGAATCGAAATTATTCATCAATCACGTAATTGCTTTAGTAATTGTTTCAGTATTTGCGTTTGCGATGTCGTTTGTAATGTTAAAAATCACAGATTTGATTTTACCACTTCGTGTATCGGAAG
>JAIYBU010000144.1 GCA_027488335.1 Cytophagaceae bacterium | reverse complement strand
TTATGGCTTTTGATGAATGTGCTCCGTATCCGTGCGATTATAATTATGCAAAGAAATCAATGGAAATGACTCACCGTTGGTTAAAACGCTGTATCGACCGTTTTGATTCGACCGAAGGTAAGTATGGATATTCGCAAGCATTATTTCCGATTGTTCAAGGAAGCGTTTATAAAGATTTGCGTATTCAGTCGGCAGAGTTTATTGCGGAGCAAAACCGAGAAGGAAATGCAATCGGTGGTTTGGCAGTAGGTGAACCTGCCGAAAAAATGTATGAAACCATTGATTATGTCAATGATATTTTGCCGAAAGATAAGCCACGCTACTTGATGGGTGTTGGTACGCCAGAGAATATTTTAGAGGGAATTTCCCTCGGAATCGATATGTTCGACTGTGTAATGCCCACTCGAAATGCCCGAAACGGAATGTTATTTACTACACAAGGAATCATCAATATCAGAAACGAAAAATGGAAAGATGATTTTACGCCAATTGACGAAACACTCGGAGGCTATGCAAGTACGTTCTACTCAAAAGCCTATTTACGCCATTTGGTGAAGTGCGATGAGATTTTGGCTGCCCAAATAGCCAGTGTACATAATCTTACCTTTTATTTGTGGCTTGTCGGACAAGCCCGTGAGCATATTATTGCAGGTGATTTCTTAACTTGGAAAAAGACAATGGTGAAGCAGGTGATGCAGCGGTTGTAAATTATTTCAAAAAAGTTTATAGAATTTCTTTGCTTCTTACATCAATAAAGCAAATATGATAAATTAAAAAATGCTGAGACTACTAAAAATCATCTGCTTGATACCTATGCTATCGCAGGCACAACAATCGGTAAATTCAAAAATTGATAAAGTTACACTTTTCTTAAATGGAGCGTTTGTTGAACGTTCCGCCAAAGTTTCGTTAGTTAATGGTAAAACAGAGCTTGTTTTTAAAGGTATTTCTCCGCAAATTGATAAACAAAGTCTTCAAGTCAAGGGTGAAGGAAATTTTACGGTTTTGTCAGTTTCACACCAACTGGGAAATTTACTTGATAAAGCTAAACAAGAAGAAATAACTAAAATTGAGGCTCAAAAAGTACTTGTAGAAGATAAAATAAAGATTGAAAAAAATAATTTATTAGTCTATAAGCGAGAAGAAGAGATGTTGCTCAAAAATCAAGTGATTGGTGGAACGTATGCTGGTATGAAAGCCAATGATTTAAAAGAAATTATTGAATTTCAGCGACTTAGAATGCAAGATGCTTTAACAAAACAACTTGAAATTGAGCGAAATTTAAGAAAATTGGAAGACGAAGTAAGAAAAGTAAACCAACAACTAACGGAGATTAATACCTCAAAAGATGTAACAATGTCGGAAGTTGTAGTAACCATTTCTACCAAAGAAAACATTGCCAATGCTACTTTTTTGATAAGTTATTTTGTCCAAAATGCAGGTTGGACTCCAACGTATGATTTTAGGGTTGAGAAACTAAGCGAACCGATTATTATTACTTACAAAGCAAATGTTTATCAATATTCGGGTGAAGATTGGAAAGATGTAAAGCTCTCACTTTCAACGGCAAATCCTCGTAAGAATGGCGTTGCTCCAGTACTAAAAAATTGGTTCTTAGGTGTAAGAAATGATTATAGCGAATATTTGAATAGCATTAATGCACCAATAAATGAAGCTGTAACCGAGGTTAGAGGAAAAGTAACAGCAAAAAATGGTGGAGATGCTCTACAAGGAATTATGATAAATCTAAAAGGAACATCTTTAGGGACGGCAACAGATATAAATGGAAACTATAAAATCAACATTCCTCCAAATTCGACTGCAAAAAAAGTTCTTATATTCTCAATGGTGGGAATGAATACACAAGAAGTCAATATATCTTCAAATATCATCAATATTGAAATGGAAGAAGATTCTAAAACTTTAGATGAAGTTGTGGTAGTTGGCTATGGCGTTCAGAGAAAAACCGCAATTACAGGTGCAATGACTGAAATGAGAAATGGCAAAGGTAATAGAGTACAAAGAATAGAAGTCGAAGAAAAAGAAGCACCCACAAGCCAGTCATTCGATATTCTCCTACCTTATTCTGTGCCTTCCGATGGAAAAATATATGTAGTCGAAGTAAAGGAAGATGAAATTCCTGCAGTTTATGAGCATTTTTCTATACCAAAAATTGATACGGATGTTTTTCTCAATGCCAAAATTATTGATTGGGAAAAATATAAACTACTCGATGGTGAAGCAATTTTGTTTGTTGAAGGAACATATCTCGGTAAATCTAAACTTAATCTTTCAAATAAAGATACATTAAATCTTTCGTTCGGACGAGATAAAAATGTATCAGTAACTCGCACAAAACTGAAAGATTTTCAGAAACGTCAATTTCTCGGTAACTATAAAACCGAACAAAGAGCGTATGAAATTTCGGTGAGAAATACCAAAAATGAACCAATAAATTTGGTACTTGAAGACCAGTTTCCTGTTTCTAAGATGAAAGAAGTAAACGTTGAAGATAAAGAAGCTCCCGAAGCAGATATAAATGAGGAAACTGGGAAATTAATGTGGAGAAAGAAAATTTTGCCAGCAAAAGAACAAAAATTTACATTTAAATATACCGTCAAATCGCCTAAGTCTGGTTTTGTAGAGGTGGAGTAAATGAAGAATGAAGGCTTCGATTTAAGCGAAGCCTTCATTAGAAAACATCTTTCACTTCCTACTTACAAACCTATTCCCTTCAATATAAAACCGATAAAGTAAATCTGCTCCTTGCGTAATACCTATTCGAGTCGTTGTTACGATTGGGAAATCATTAGTAGTTGTTGGAAGGCAATGAAATTCGTCAGAATCGAGCGATAAAAAATTAAAATTAAGTGTAATACCCATGGCTTGCACCAATTTAGCTGGGCCACTGCATAAATTCTTCAAATCATTGGTTTTTCTACGTTTCTTCATCAAATCAATCCCTTCGATAGGTTCTAAAGCTCTAATTAGCACGGCTTCGCCAACGTCCTTTGCTCCGCTCGAAATATTTACACAATAGTGCATGCCATAAATCAGATAGACATAGCACGTTCCTGCACTTTCAAACATAGGTGCATTGCGAACTGATTTTTTTCGATACGCATGACAAGCGGGGTCGCCTTGCAAGTACCCTTCGGTTTCTACAATGATTCCTGCGGTGCGTCCTTCGGGGCTTTCATGCACCAATGTACAGCCCAAAAGTAGCTTCGATAAAGTCAAGGTATCATGTTTTTCGTAAAATTCTTTGGGAAGAATATTTTGCATCTGTACTTTTGGTAAACTTTACGTTAATGTATGAAAAAACTCCTCTTTTTTATTCTTTTATCGCATTTTGGTATGGCACAAGATGATGCCACTATTATCAAAAAGGCTACTTGGGAAACTACGAAGCTGGGGAAAAAGTTTTATTGGAAGCGAGTACATTTTAGGCAAAAAGAGCTTTTTAGTGCCAATCAGTCTATTAATATTTTGGAGATTTCGCTCAATAACAAAAAAGTAAAGTTTGGTTTTGCGACTGTTGATTCGATAAAAACCGACCCGCAAATCAAGCGTTCGTTACAAAAAACGAGTAAAATAGCATACGATTTAGGAGCTGTAGCGGCAGTTAATGCTGGTTTCTTCGATATGAAAAATGGTGGAGCAGTAGATTTTTTGAAAATTGGCGGAATAGTAGTTGATACAACTCGACTTTCTAACGTTGCTCGTTTACCTTTTCATTCTATTTCGGGTGTTGTTATCGTAAATAATAAAGTAAGTATTATCAAAGGTGAGCCAAAAGTGGGTTGGGAGAAAAATCTGACCCAAGAAAATGTTTTATTAACAGGTCCATTATTGATGTATAACGGCGTACTGGAAGAATTAGCCAAAACACCTTTCAATGATAACCTTCACCCTCGCACGTGTGCTTGTGTAACAAACGATAAAAAATTGTTGTTGATTACAGTAGATGGTCGCTCGGACGAGTCTTTTGGTATGACTTTGGCTGAATTAAGTACGTTGGCAAAAGCTCTAAATTGTAAAGATGCTATCAATTTTGATGGTGGAGGCTCAACAACTATGTATATCAAAGGCCAACCCGAAAGCGGTGTTGTGAATTATCCATCAGATAATAAATTGTTCGACCACGCTGGCGAACGCCCCGTAAGTAATATTTTTTACATAAAATAAGATATTAGATTTTAGACAAGAGACATGAGGTTCTGACCTTTCCATTCTCTTGTCTCTTGTCTTACTTCTTATGTCTCAAAAATGCAACAAATACAATATAAATATCGCCCCGAAAACCTTACTATTTCAGAACCGAATAAGTATAAAGCCGAAGACTTGTATTCGGAAGAAATGGTGTTGAATCTTGGTCCACAACACCCATCTACACACGGAGTTTTGCGTCTGGAAGTATTGACTGATGGAGAAACTGTGGTCGATGTGGTATCCCACTTGGGCTATTTGCACCGATGTTTCGAGAAGCATGCCGAAAGTTTACCATTTAATCAAATCATTCCTTACGTTGATAGAATGGACTACGTAGCAGCCATGAATTCGGAGTTATCGTATGTGATGGGTATCGAAAAAATGCTCGGAATTGATAAAGATTTGCCTAAAAGAGTTGAGTATATAAGAGTTTTGGTAGCAGAATTAAACCGTTTGGCTTCTCATTTTATTGCTATTGGTACGTATGCACTTGATATTGGAGCTGCAACGCCGTTTCTCTGGATTTTTCGTGACCGTGAACACATTATGCGTATGCTCGAATGGCTTTGCGGTGCCAGAATGCTCTATAATTATGTTTGGGTTGGTGGTTTATTCTACGATTTACCCGTGGGTTTTGAAGAGCGTTGCCGTGAATTTGTTGATTATCTGAAACCAAAACTAATAGAATTACAACAGTTGGTTATCGAAAATCATATTTTTATCAATCGTACGGCTAATATTGGCGTTTTACCTTTACCAATGGCCATTAATTATGGTTGTACAGGGCCAGTTTTGCGTGGTTCTGGACTAAAATGGGATTTACGTAAAGTAGATGCTTATTCGGTTTATGGTGAAATTGATTTTGATATTCCAGTAGGGAAGGGAGAAGTTGGAAAAGTTGGCGATTGCTGGGATAGAAACAATGTGCGTGTGCAAGAATGTTGGGAATCGGTGAAAATTATTGAGCAATGTTTAGAAAAACTGACGAAAGAATATAAACGAACCGTTGATTTTGACCCACAAGCACTTGTTCCGAAGAAAATTCGTCCATCGAAAATGGATTTTTATTGCCGAGCCGAAAATCCGAAAGGAGAATTAGGTTTCTTTTTCCGTACCGATGGTCGTTCGGATATTCCGACAAGAGTAAAAGCTCGTGCTTGTTCGTTCAATAATTTATCAGTTTTACCCGAATTATCTCGTGGCGGTATGATTGCCGATTTAGTGGCTGTTATTGGTTCGCTCGATGTTGTAATGGGAGAGGTGGATAGATAATCGCTTAGTTCTTTCGCCAAAATAAATAAAAAGGAATACCCGTAGCAATCAGACCCAGCCCCATCAAGGCTTCGTGGGGTTGATTGTATATGGTAATGATGAGTAGTGAAATGCAGAAAACTACAAAAAAAGCAGGAACAAACGGGTAACCAACGACTTTATATTTTCGTTCGATATTAGGGCTTTTGATTCTTAAAATGATTACGCCCAAAGCTGTACTTCCGTAATAGATAAACGAAGCAAATACGAGCATATCGGTTAGTTGGTCGAAACTACCTGACCATATTAAAAGTATTGACCATATTGCTTGTATAAAAAGTGAAAAGTCGGGTGTTTGAAATTTCGGGTGAATGGATGAGGCTTTCTTAAAAAACAAACCATCTCTCGACATGGCATAAAAAATTCTGGCCGACATCATAATTGAGCTATTAGTGGCATTCAGCGTCGTTACGAGTATCAAACAACCCACAAAAAGTACCCCAATTTTGCCGAGAATCTGATTGGCAACCTCAATAGCAGCTATTTTATTGGGCGTTTCGTTGAGTTGAATGAAGTAATCTATTGGCAAAATATAAACAAAAACGATGTTGAGCAAAACGTAAATGAAAATCACAATTCCTGTTCCAAAACCCAACGCCAAAGGCATATTTCGTTGCGGATTTTTTACTTCTTCACCAATATAACCGATATGATTCCAGCCTTCGTAGCCCCAAAAAGCTCCAAGACTTGCCAACATCATTGCTTTGGCTAATCCCCACCCTTCGAGTGAGGTGTTATCGAAATGACTACTTTCTTGCGTGAGATTTTCAAAACTCCCTTGTGAAGAACTAAACCCGAAGATGATTAGTAGCAGAACAGCCCCAAACATCAGATAAGTAAGCACACTACTCAAACTTTCGGCTACCGTAATTCCTCGATAATTGAGCAGACTCAATAGAATTACTAAACCCGAAGCGAGTATTTTTATAGAAAAAAAAAAAAAAATATTTATACCAAAAATGATAAAACTAAGATTGAAATCAGCGAGTGGAATAAGGCTATTGAATGATTGAGCAAAAATATAGGCCAGAGCCGCAATAGAGGCGGTTTTCATTACTGTAAAATTTCCCCAACCGTAGAGAAAAGCAAAAAAACGTCCGTAAATCTTCTGAAAATAAGCATATTCTCCACCAGAATCGGGGTACATGCTGGCCATTTCGGCGGTGGATAATGCTCCTGCTAAACTGATAATACCTGCCAAAATCCAACATACAATCACCAAAATAGGCGAACCTAATTCGGCTGACATTGGAGCGATTTTTTTAAATACCCCAGAGCCAACAATCACGCTCACTACTAAAATAGTAGCTGCTCGTAGTCCGATTTTAGGTGTTAGTTTCGACATAGTAGAGCAAGTTTCCAAATGCGTAAAGAATAGATATTATACAATTTTTTCATACCCAAAACCCGCCTTATGATTGATTTTAAGACAACCATCTTCCAATCTAAATCCACTTGTAACTAAATCTTCTGCCAAATCGAAACTGCCATCAAGGTCAAGGTAACGAGTATTTTGGCAGGAATAGGCTATATGCAAGGCTGCTGTTATACTGGCAATGCTTTCATCATTACAGCCCCAAAATAAATCTATATTTGCTTGTTGAGCGATAGTAGCTATCTCTAAAGCCCCCAAAATACCCCCGCATTTCATCAATTTAATATTAAAAATACCGAAAGGCTGATGGATGGCACTGAATGATAAAGCTGATTTTGCATTTTTCAAAGATTCATCAGCAGCGAGTAGTTTACACTCGTCTGCACTAAGGGCAAATAATTCAGATTCTTTGCCAACTTTTAATGGCTGTTCGATTAATTCTATGTTAGTTTTTGAGGTTTCGGTCAGAAATTTCTTTAACTGCTCCAAAGAATACCCTTGATTGGTATCGACTCTAATTTTTAGATTATTTTTATAAGTTTCGTGTAAACGCATGATGCGTTCAATGTCTTCTTCAAGGTCAATTCCTGTCTTTACTTTTATTACCTTGAAGCCCAATTGAGCATAATTTTTAGCTTCTTCAAGGGTTTCATTCACACCCATAATGCCGATTGTTACGGAAGTGGGTAGATACTTTATTTTTTGTCCATAAAAATCTACGATTGGAATATCTAAAAATTTCCCGAAAGCATCGTGCAGGGCCAAATCAATGGCCGCTTGTGTGCCAGCCAAAAGTGGAAAATGTTGATAGGTTTCAAAAATAATTTGTCGAAAATGTCGAATATCTCGCCCAACAAAACTTTGCACAAAATCAGCTTGCAAGTTTTGTAATGTCTGCTGAGAATTTTCACCAATTACTTCCTCGGCTGGGCTGGCCGAGCCTAAGCCTATGATGCCGTTTTCAAGTTCAATTTCCAGAAAAACTAATTCCACATCATAAAAAGTACTGTATGCAATCGTATAAGGCTTAGTTAAAGCCAGTTTTTTTAGATAAGGTGTAATTGATTTTATTTTCATGATTATAAAGCAATGAGTGTCGGAATCAGTTTTTCTACACCTTCCTGTATAGGCAAAAGCACTGGTATTTGGAGTTTTTTCTCATAAAAAGCTTGATATTCAAAGGCTTCCTCATCAGTGCATTTTTCGGTATTGAGTGCCACCGCAATTACTTTTGAACCCAGTTTTTCAATGATTTCAATCTCCGATTCTACACTCGGAATCTCGCCCCAATGTGGGTCATCATCAAAGTATTTGCGTTTGGGTGCATGTAGTAAGACTACGTGTTTCGCATTGCCCGAAATCAAAAACTCAAGTCCGCAAGGACCACTTGGATTGCGTAATGAAGATTGGCCTTCAAGAAATATAAAATCAGCGTGCGTGTCTTTCCAACAACTTACGATAGCATTTTCTAACTCGCCCGAAACAAAATCATTGAGGGTAGAATCGAAGATAAAACCGTATTTTCCACCTTGCAACCAACCAGTTTGGCCAGTAAAAATCATTTGTCCGTTCAAACTATTTCGTTCACAAGCTTGCCTAAGCATTCGGGCAGTGGTGCGTTTCCCCATCGCACAATCCATACCGATTACAGCTATGATTTTTGCCTTGACATCTCGTACTTCACCCGTCCAAAAATGTAAATCTTTTCTACTTTTGGGCTTTCTAATATCAACCAATTCTACCTTGTGTGCTTTGGCCAAAGCAACGATTTCTGGTTTTTCGGATAAATATTCATGCAAACCATTGACCATCGAAATGCCATTTTCGATGGCAATTTTTATAATATCAAGCATATTTGGAGGTAAAACACCACCAATTGTGGCTACTCCTATGATTAGATAGTCAATTGATTGTAATTTGGTTATTGCTGAGTTGAGCGAATCAAAAACTGGAATATTTCTATGTTTTCCATCAAGTACTTCGCCTGCATCTTTTCCTGCTGTTTCTGCCGAATCTATTACACCTACAATCTCATAGCGTTCTGTGCCTCTGATAAGCCCGTGGGCAGTTTTAGCATCACTTTTTTGTAATAAACCATTGGTAAGAATAACTGCTTTATTCATCTAATTTACTTTGTTTTTTGATTAAAACTCCCGAATATTTGCCCGTAGCTTTCTGCGATTGATACACAACTTGTCCATTTACCCAAACTTTCTCGATACCTGTCGAAAGGGCTTTTCCATCTTGAATATTGGCATTATCAATGACCGTTTCGGGGTTGAAAAGTACCAAATCTGCATAATTTCCATTGGTAATTATTCCTCTATCATTGATACCCAAATTCTCGGCCGATAAACCTGTCATTTTATAAATTGCGGTTTCGAGTGGCATTAGTTTTTGTTCACGCACGTATCTGCCCAAAATTTTTGTAAAAGTTCCATGTCCACGTGGGTGACCACTTGATGCACCATCGGAGCAAATATTGGTATGCGACCAACGTAGGAAATTAGCAACATCGGCTTCGTCCATTGATTTTCCCATGATTGCCTCAATTCCTTCATTAAAATCTGGGTTTTTCTCTTCAAATTCAGCCGCAATGGCTATTAAATTCATCAGCGTTTGCGAGGGTTTTTCGTTGCGTTCTTTAGCAATCGCCGAAATTGTTTTTCCTGCGTAAGATTTATTCGGGGCAAAACGCACCAAAACAGATTTTTCGGGGTCGAATAATTGATTGACAGCAAATTCAGCACTGGCAAGATTCGTATAATCTCGGTTGGGAAAAAGCACACGAAGGGTAGAATTCCAAAAATCATAAGGATAGCAATCGGCTGTGATATTGATTCCCTCAGCACGTGCTTTTTGAAGCCTTGCCAACAACTGTGGTGATTTGCCCCATTGGTCTTTTTTCGCAATTTTTATGTGTGAAATCTGAACAGGAATCTTGGTTTCTCTACCAATTTCGATGATTTCATCAATGGCATCATCGAGATTGATATCTTCACTCCGAATATGGCTCATGTATCGACCACCGTTTTCGGCTACTATTTGGGCAAGTTGCAAAACCTCATCACGATTTGAGAAGAATGCAGACTCATATTCCAAACCAGTGGCCAGACCCAAAGAACCTTTTTCTAATTCTTTTTTTAGTAAAATCTTCATTTTTTCTATTTCCGAAGGCTTAGCAGTTCGATACAAACTTTTTGCTCCCATTGTCTCACTTCGTAGTGTCGAATGCCCTGTATAAGTAGCAATATTGACTGCAACTGGGCGTTTTTTAACAAACTTTTTCAACGTATCCATCGGGTAGCTTCCACCATCTTGCCCAATCACGATTGTCGTAATGCCTTGACTAACAGCGGGAATCGCTTCGGGAACTTTATTCAATCCACCAAAATGATGGCTGTGCGTATCAATAAATCCAGGTGCTAATACCAAACTCTGTCCATCGGTATTTTCTTCATTCGAGAAAGCTATTAGATTCCCAATTTCCCAAATTTTATCATCTTTCAATCGCACATCTGCTTTGCGGGCTACTGAGCCAGTCCCATCAACGAGCGTAATATTTTTAATGAGTTGAGTAGTAGGGATTTTAGGCTTTTTGCCCGATAAAATAGCATTAACTAAATCTATGGCTATATCGTTTGTACCATTACTGAGAATGATAACTGTCGTTTTTTTTGTAATATTTAGCCCAATATAATTTTCAAAACCAACCCAACTGCCAGTATGACTGAGCGTTTCTTCATCATCACTGATTTCCCAACCGAAGCCATAATTGTAGGTTTCACCATTTTTTAATTTTACAGGTGTAAAAGCTTCTTGAAGCGTTGCTTTACTGACTAATTTATTGGTAAAAAGTGTTTGTTCGTAGATAAGTAAATCCTCGGCTGACGAATAAATATTTCCATCGCCTACAACACCATCAAATCTCGTTAGGTCATTTGGGTAATTGCGTCCGTTTTGCCGCTCAAACCCGCAAACCCGCTGAGTTTTTAGACTCAACGGGCTTTTCATGTTTAGATAATAAACAAAGGTGTTTGTTAGATGAAGTGGTTGAGTAATGTATTTGCTGAAAAAATCCTCTATCTTCATAGATGAGGCTTTTTCTATTATTGATGCTAAAAGAGCGTAACCAGTATTGCAATATTCCCACTCACTGCCCGACTCAAATTCAAGTTCTGGTTTGAGGTCATCTAAAAGCTTGATTAACTTTTCATTAGTAAGTGTATCGAGCGTGTTGGTGTATTGTGTTGCTAAATCAAAGTATTCAGGCAATCCAGAAGTATGCGTGAGTAATTGGCGAATCGTAATTTTATCGTAGGGGAAATTCGGTAAGTGTTTTTTTACCTTATCATCAAATTGCAGTTTGCCTTGTTCTTTCAAAATCATGGTCATCATGGCCACAAATTGTTTAGAAACGGATGCTAAATTGAATGATGAATTTGGTGTAAGTGACTCCTGAGTTTGAATATTAGCAACGCCGAAAGCTCTTTTGTAGAGTGCTTTTCCATCTTGGGCAATCAATACTACTCCATTAAACATCGCTTGCTCGTGCAGTTTTGTAAGAGTCGAATTGATGTTCTCAATCTGTTGAGTAGTGTACTGAGAATAGCCTAAATGTGTACAAAAAAGAATCGCTAAGAATAAGAAATTTCGCATAATTAGGAATTGATAAATGCTTTGAAATTTTTATAAAATTAGCTTTTGTTCTTTTAAATGAGAAATTTATAAAAAATAAATATACTTAAGTGTTATTTTTAAGCAAAATATTCTTTTTAAACATTAAATGAGATAATCAAAAAGCAAAATATGCTGGATAACGTAGATAAACAAATCTTGGGACTTTTGCAGCAAAATGCAAAGTTGACCATAAAAGAACTGGCTGAGGAGCTAAATCTTACAACTTCACCGATTTTTGAGCGTATCAAGCGTTTGGAAAAAGAAGGTATAATTGAGGGCTACGTGGCTTTACTAAATCCCGAAAGAGTAGGGAAGGGGCAAGTAGTTTTTTGTAACGTTTCAATGCCGATTTACACCAAAGAAAACATCGAAAACTTTGAAAATATAGTGCTTTCGATGCCGCAGGTTTTAGAATGTTATCACTTGGCTGGTTTGGTTGACTATCAGTTAAAAGTTTTCGTAAAAGACATCAAAGAATACGATAGTTTTTTAAAGAAACTGGCTGAAATACAGATAGTTAAAGTGCATAGCAGTGCAGTTGTATTGCATGATGTAAAATATTCAACCGTCATTCAGATTGATTGATTTGTGGGGAAAACAAGGATATTCGTTCCACATTAGAATTTCCTACGAATTACATCAATAACGGCCGCAATAAACTTTAGTTTTTTAGTCGAATTCATGATTTTTATTTCTTCCCAAAGATTGGTTTCACCATCTAAAAATTTGAAGATTTGCGAGGCGGAGTTTTGCTCGTATAAGCGTGCAAAAACTTCGGCAGCGGGAAGCCTTTTTTGTTCAAGAACATTCAATAACACACTTGCATAAAAGAAAAAACGTTTCTGAAACCATGAGGTTCTTATTAAAGGAGAACCAGTTGTTTCCAGTTGCTTTACGAGAGCTTGTAGGCGTTTTTGGGTATTCTGAAATGTATAACCAGTAGCAGGATTTGTGTAACCACCAGCTGTTCCAATTCGGACAACGTGTTTGCTCGGAAACTCATTTGTAGCTTCATCAGACATCGGAATTATTCCAAATTCATCTTCAATTACTTGATAGTCAGTGATTTGCAGTTTTTCTGAAATGTATTTTTTAAGTTCAATATCGTATTCTTTTTCTTCCAGTAACTTTTCTGTAAAAAGTGTATATTCAACAATGGCCGTATATTCATCGAAAGGTAAAACATACATGAATCGACATTCGTTGTATTGTTCTACGCCAAAATCCATCATTTCGGGTAGGGTAGGGTCGAAAACTGGTTTTTCTGACCTGATTATCAAACCTTTGAAATGTTGCAATAAATTATGATTTTTCTGAATATTAAGCTTGAGTTTGTAGGTACTATCAAATACAAAATTAGCTTTGTAGGTGTCTCCAATTGCTGTTTTTACAATTGCATATTCGTCAGTATCTTCGATGTTGATTACTGAATCCTTAATGAATTGGATGTTGGGTGATTTACGGAGTTCTGAAAGTACAAAATTATAAAAATCTATTCCTCGAAGAAGTTTATATTGATAATCGCCAATGTCAAGTTTTTGAATTCTGTTGGAAGCATCTCGGAAATTAACAGCATTCCATTTTCGATATAAAATATTTTCAAAAGTGCTTTTTTTAGATTCCCAAAAAGCCCAAGTACGGTCGTTTTTATTTTTTTCTTGGGGTTCGA